>CAYLVH010000026.1:0-19090 GCA_964387095.1 uncultured Oscillospiraceae bacterium | reverse complement strand
TCCCCCGTAGGGAAAATGGGAGCAAGCCCTTGCCCTTCCATCCACTGATGATATATATTATAAGCAGAAGCATCACAAAAAGGAGGCTGATTTTATGCTGAACATCCAGCACCTAACCAAGCTCTATGGGGAGAAGAGGGCCGTGGACGACCTCTCCCTTTGCATCCAGCCGGGGGAGATCTATGGCTTTATCGGACATAACGGCGCAGGCAAGACCACCACCCTGAAATCTGTGGCAGGCATTCTGCAATTTGAGGAGGGTGACATTTACATTGACGGGGTTTCCATCAAGGAATCCCCCCTGGAGTGCAAGGCAAAGCTGGCTTACATTCCGGACAATCCTGACCTGTACGATTTTATGACCGGCATCCAATATCTGAACTTCGTAGCGGATATTTTCAGCGTCAGCGCGGAACAGCGGCAGGAGCGCATCCGCAGATACGGGGACGCCTTCGAGCTGACGGGCAATCTGGCCGAGCCCATCTCCGCTTATTCCCACGGCATGAAGCAGAAGCTGGCCATCATCTCCGCCCTGATCCACGAGCCGCGGCTGATGCTCATGGATGAACCCTTCGTAGGCCTGGACCCAAAGGCCTCTCATTTGCTCAAGGGGCTGATGCGGGAGCTGTGCGACAACGGCGGCGCCATCTTCTTTTCCACCCATGTTCTGGAGGTGGCGGAAAAACTCTGCGATAAAGTGGCCATCATCAAGGACGGCAAGCTGATCAAATCCGGCACCATGGAGGAGGTCAAGGGGGACGAATCCCTGGAATCCGTCTTTCTCGAATTGGAGGAATGACCATGCTGAAAGCGTTACTGAAAAAGCAGTTCCTGGAGCTAAACTCCTTCTACTTTCAGGACAAAAAGACGGGAAGAAGGCGCTCCAAGCTGGGAACTGTGCTCCATATCCTGCTGTTTGTGTTCATCTTTATATGCCTCTGCGGTATCTTTTACACCGTGGCCATGGCCTTTGCACCCCTCCTGGACACCGAAATGAGCTGGCTGTATTTCTGCCTGATGGGCATGCTGGCCATCGCCTATGGTACGCTGGGCAGCGCGTTTAACACCTACACCGGGCTGTATCACGCCAAGGACAACGACCTGCTCCTCTCTATGCCCATTCCCCCGTCTAAAATCCTGTTTGTCCGGATCCTGGGCGTAGTGGCCATGGGCCTGTTGTATGAGGTCATGCTGATGATCCCCACCCTCCTCGTTCGCTTTCTCGCGGCGCCCATCGGCGTAGCCGGGGTGGTCTGCTCCCTGGTGATGGTCTTTGTCATCGCCGTCTTTGTGACGGTGCTGTCCTGCCTGCTGGGCTGGGTGGTGGCCCTCCTGTCCTCCAAGTTTAAGAACAAGAGCTTTTTGCCCGTTTTATTCTCCCTGGTCTTCCTGGGAGTGTATTACTACTTCTTCTCTCGGTCGTACAGCCTGCTCCAGGCCCTCTATGCCCAGAGCCAAGCCGTGGGCAACGCCATCCGAACCTGGCTCTATCCCTTCTACCTGATGGGCCGGGGCGCCGAGGGGGATCTCCCTTCCATGCTGCTCTTCAGTGCGGGAGTTGGCGTGCTGTTGGCGCTGACCTATTTCATTCTCTCCAAGACCTTCATTCGCATCACTACGAAACTGGAGAGCGGCACAAAGCCGGTATATCGGGAGCGGCAAACCAAGGCCGCCAGCCCGGACCGTGCCCTCCTCCGCAAGGAATTGAAGCGGTTCACCAGCAGTCCCACCTACATGCTCAATTGCAGCCTGGGCACAGTCCTTATGCCGGCGGTGGCCATTCTGGCCCTCATCTACCGCTTCCAGGTGCGGGAAGCCCTCCTCCTGTTTACAGGGATGGGTGAGTTCCTGCCCATCGCCGCCGGGGCGCTGATCTGTGCGATGACCGCTGTGAACGATATCACTGCGCCGTCCATCTCCCTGGAGGGTAAAAACCTTTGGATTTTACAGTCCATGCCCATCCCCACTAGCAAAATATTTGACGCCAAGCAAAAGCTGCACTGTGCGCTCACCATGCCTCCAGCCCTGATTTTGACCGTTTGCCTGGCGACTGTTCTCCAGTTGGAATTCTATACGGCACTCCTCCTGGCCATTTTTGTCATGCTTTTTATTATGTTCTCCTCTGCGGCGGGCCTGGCCCTGAACCTGAGGCTGCCAAACCTGAACTGGACAAACGAGACTGCCCCCACCAAGCAGAGCATGGTCGTTTTTATCGCAATCTTCGGCGGCTGGCTGATTGCCATTCTCTTCGCGGCGGGTGGATATTTCCTGACAACGAAGCTCAGCGGAACGCAATTTCTGCTGATCTGCATCGTCCTCTTGGCCCTGCTGTCCCGACTGCTCAACGGCTGGCTGCGGAAAACAGGTGTCAGGATTTTGGAATCATTATAGACTGACGCGGCGGAAAAAGCTCCTGAAATCTTGGGATTTCAGGAGCTTTGCTATTTTTATTGCAGATTCAGCTTCCAGCGGAGCAGTTCCTCTGTCACCATGAAGAAGATCACGCCAAAGAGCACAGTCAGCAACATGGACACCAGATTTCCAGCGGCGGACTGATAGGAGATCCAGATGGAGGTTCCTCCCCCCACACTTGACACGGTAAGGTTGCTTCCGAAGCCGCCGGTCAGGATCACACCTTCCACCACAGATTTCACAATGTAAAAGCCCACAAAGACGCCAAAGGAGGTCAAGGCCCGGTGGTGATTCACCAGTTGCCCCACAGCCATTGCCGCATAGATCATCAGAATTCCAGCGGCAAAGGCCAACAGCCCGTTCACCAGCATCAGAATCAAATAGAGTCCCAGAGTCATTCCATCGTCCAAGCTCTGGATCAACAGAGGCAGGAAGCGGGACATTTGGAGGGTCTCCTTGATGCCAACCGTGCCCACAAAGATGATGCCAGCGGAGATCAGGCTGACGATCAGGGCACAAATCCCCTGAAGCAGGGCCACCAGCAGCTTGCTGACAATCAGCTGCCAGGTATGGACGGGCAGGATATTCATCAAATAGCCCTGGCCCTTCAGCAGGTTCTCATTGAAGCGGCCGATGATCTGAACCAATGTCGCCACAATGACGACGCCAACTAGCGCGCTGTATAGAAACATAGCCAGAAGGGAGAGGATCACTCCCCTGCCATGGTTGGCGAGGCGAAAACTCAGGCCCGCCAAAACAGACATGACGATCAGGCCCGCATAGGCCAGCCCAAAAGCCCGGGCTGTGGCCAGGAATTCATATTTAAACAGCTTTCTCAGCATTTGAACACCTCCCGGAAATATGCGTCTACGCTCATGCCCTGCTGGGCACGCAGCTCCTCCACCGGCTGATTTAGCAGAATCCTGCCATTCTGAATGAACACCGCGTCATCCAGCACCGGCTCGATATCTGAGATCAGGTGGGTGGAGATCACTACCGTGGCATTCTCAGAATAGTTGCCGATGATGGTATTTAGGATGTAATCCCGGGCCGCAGGGTCCACGCCGCCGATGGGCTCATCCAGCAGGTAAAGCCGGGCCTCCCGGCTCATGGCCAGGATCAGCTGTACCTTTTCTTTATTGCCCTTGGACAGGGTCTTCAGCCGGGCCTTGCCGGAAAGATCCAGCCGGTCCAGCATCTCATGGGCCTTATCCCGGTTAAAATCCCCATAAAAATCCCGGAACATGGCGGTCAGCTTCTCCACCGTCATCCAATCCGGCAAATAGCTGGCGTCTGGCAGGTAGGAGACAATCTTCTTTGTTTCCACGCCGGGGCGCTTGCCCTCGATGAGAATCTCCCCCGCAGTGGGGCTCAGCAGGCCATTGGCCAGCTTCATCAGCGTGGTTTTCCCACTGCCATTGGGGCCAAGCAGCCCCACAATCTTGCCCCGGCCAATGGACAGCTCCGCCCCGTTCAGGGTCAGCTTGCTGCCATAGCGCTTGGTCAGGCCATGACACGTTAAAATCTCGTCCATTCGATCTCCTCCTTTAGTCTTTCATCTTTGAAATGAGCTGAAGGGCGTCCGCCGCTGTCAGCCCCAGGCCCTCCAGTTGGCTGAGATATGCCTGGGTCACGGCCCGGGCGGCGGTCTCCCGGGCGCTGGATAAAACCGCCTGGTCGGTGGTGATAAACCGGCCGATGGTGCGGACGGAATGGACCAGCCCCTCCCGCTCTAGCTCGGACAGTGCCCGCTGCATGGTATTGGGGTTTACCCCGGCCTCCGACGCCAATTCCCGGACGGAGGGCAGGCGGTCCCCCGGCTGGTATTGACCGGAAATAATCTGACTCTTCAGCAGCTCCGCCAGCTGGGCGTAGATTGGGCGGCTGCTGTCAAATTCCCATCCCATAGTCTCCCTCCTTATTTTGTATTATTGTATTAGCCTATTAATACAGTAATACAAGCGGACAGATTTGTCAAGTCTTTTTCGCAAAATTTTTTCAGTTTCTATCGGCAGAAAACCGTATTACTTTTATAATACAGTTAAGAGAACCGTATTAATCAAATAATACGGTTAGAAAGGAAGTGTACCATGGTTTCCTTTGCCGGATTTCAGCTTGTGAATGGCATTCTCATCTATATCCAGATCATCTTATATATCAAGCGGGGGCCGTGGCCGGAACCATCTCCGACGGCGACGAACTCCCCTCCCGCCGGGTGCTCTCCGCCCTGTTGTGAGTGAATCCCAACACCATTCAAAAGGTCTACCGGCTCCTGGAGGAGGAAGGCCTGATCCGGTCCCACTCCGTCACCAAAAGCTATATGGTGTTGAGTCCAGACAGCATCGCCGGGATCTCATGGTCCGGGATGCCCAAACCGTGATTGCCGCCATGCGGCAGCAGAGGTTGGAGCTGCTGCAAACAGAGGGCAGCGGCCTGAGCTACTTCCAAGTTTATCAGAACTTCCTTCTCTATATCCTCCTGGATGACCGTTTTGTTCTGGTAGAGCAGGTAGCGGACGGAAGCTGGCGATTCGGGCTGGCCTCCGCCCTGCCGGAGGACGATTTGATTGGAGATGCAGAGGGATATGACCTGGAATCCGCCAGCTGGGCATACCGGCTCCTGCTGGGTCACACCTCTGACGCCGCCCTGCTCTGGGACGGTGAAACCCTGCCGGTCGCCGTGCCAGCATTTGATACCTGGAAGGGTCCGAATCAAACCGGCGTGTTCATCAGCGGCTATGATTCCTCCAGGATCAAGTACGTGGGCCGCTATGACAGCAGTCTCGGCCCAAAGGCCTCCTATCTGACGGCGCCCAATGAATTCGGCCAGATGGTTTCACCCTTTGGCTCCAAGCCCCTGACATTGAGCCGGTGAAAAAACTTGTGCCGGTCAAGAATTTGACCGGCACAAGCTCATGGGTTCTGTTTTTACTTTTCTTCATTCCGAATCATCTTTCGGATTCCCTTCTGACAAGGGAAATTACAGGGGCAGGGGAAAATGCTCAGATCTTTTCCTTTGGGGCATTCTCCCCGGGCGTAGGATTTCCCGCATTTGGCCCCTCCTGCGGCCTTTCCCCTCTCATGGGAGGTCCACCTTGGGGGCCACCGAAGGGAGGTCTGCCGCCCATGGGAGGTCCACCCTGGGGCCCACCGAAGGGAGGCCTACCGCCCATGGGAGGTCCACCGAAGCCAGGCCCCATGGGCATCTGGGGCATCATGGGCATCATTACGGGAACCATTACCACCATAGGAACCATCATCATGGGGTACATGGGATAGCCCATGTAAGGCATCTGCTGCATGGGAGGTCCACCCTGAGGGCCGCCGAAGCCAGGGCCACCAGGTCTGCCACCGCGAGGAGGTCCGCCCTGGGGTTCTCTGAATTCAGGCTCCCCCATGGGGGGCATTTTCTTGTCCTTTTCGTTCATAGAATACAGCTCCTTTCTGTTTCCTGTTCTAGGTGATTCTTACCTGATATTTCCGTTGCTCTCTGTTCGCATGGAAATCATCCATATAGCTGGTATTCGCCGGTTTCCCCTTCTGGTCTGCCGGGCCAGCTTCCCGCAGCGGCTCCGCCGCTACCGCTTCCGCTCTCTGATCGGGGGAAACTTTCCCGGAGCCGGCCTTCACCTGATTCAAGGTCAGCGGCCCCATGGAAAGGCTGTCCACCGCCAAAATCGCGGAATTAAGGGGATTTTCCGTGAAGAAATCGTCAATTCCTGTTGGAACATCCAGTCCCAAGTAATTCACTTCGGACTTCACGTTTCCGTAGATTTCCGGGATTGGAACAGCCCTTTCCTTTTCCACCTGCTCCCCCGGGGAACTGATCCGTTTGGAAGCCTTCTTCATCTCCGGCATAACCACAGTTCCCCCGGCGGGTTGGGCCTCCTGGCGGTCTTCCCCCTTGCTCTCCTTCTTACCAGAGAGCTTTTTCAGCAGGGTTTTCAATTTGTATTTCAGGGAGCGCTGTTCCCGTTCCGCCTGCTCTCTCTCCCAGGCGGAGCGCACCGCCTGCACCGTTGTGGGAGCAGCGTCCACATCGTCCGCTCGCTTCCAACGATCCACATCATAGACATCCGACTGCATGGCATTGCTGCTTTCCGGGGCATTCTGGGGGCCGCCCCCCATCATACCGCCGGTACCGCTCATCAGCATTCCCATGATTCCGCCGCCCATTCCTCCTGGCATTTCAATCGCTCCCTTCGATTACTGCTCAGGCTCCGCCGGCTTGTCCGGGGTTCCCAGCTCCGACATGGTGGTCAACAGGCCGGCCAGGCTCTGAATCTCCGAAGGGATGATGATCTTGGTGGCCTTGCCGTCGGCCGCCTTGGCAAAGGCCTCCAGGCTCTTGAGGTGGAGCACCTCCGCGGTGGGCTTCTTCTGGTTCAACGCCTCAATGCCCTCCGCGTTGGCCTCCTGGATCAGGACGATTGCCTTGCCGTGGCCCTCCGCCTCCCGGATGGAGGCCTCCTTCGCCGCCTCGGCCCGGAGGATGGCTGCCTGCTTTGCCGCTTCGGCCCGGAGGATGGCCGCTTCCTTTTCGCCCTCCGCGTTCAGGATAGCCGACTGCTTCTTGCCCTCCGCAACCAGGATGGTGGACTGCTTTTCGCCCTCCGCGATGAGGATCGCCTCCCGGCGCTCCCGCTCTGCCTTCATCTGCTTTTCCATGGCGTCCTGGATGGCGGCGGGCGGGGTGATATTTTTCAGCTCCACTCGGGTGGTTTGGATTCCCCAGGCCTCGGTGGCCTTTTCCAGAGAGGCGCGCATATTGGTGTTGATGATCTCCCGGCTGGTCAGGGTCTCGTCCAGCTCCAGCTCACCGATGATGTTACGCAGGGTGGTGGAAGTCAGGTTTTCCAGGGCCACCAGGGGGTTGTTCACGCCGTAAGCAAACAGCTTGGGGTCCACCACCCGATAATACAGCACCGTGTCGATGCGCATGGTGACATTATCCTTGGTGATGACAGGCTGGGGCGCAAAGTCCACCACCTGCTCCATCATGGAAACCTTCCGGGAAACCCGGTCCACCGCAGGGATAATCAGATGCAGCCCAGGCTGTAGGGTCTTGCAGTATCTGCCCAGCCGCTCCACAATGTACGCGTTTGCCTGAGGCACAATTTTAATGGTCATTGCCAGGATTAAGAGAATAACTACTACAATCACTGCAATCAAAATAATCTTTCCCATGCTTTTTCTCCTTTACTCGTCAAACAGGGGGGAACACATTCTTACCAGACGGTTATTGGAATCAAAAAATTCGATGACTTTCACGTCCACACCATAGGCGGTTTTCATATTCTCCTGGGTGATGACCTCATGGGCATAGCCGAAGACCAGGGGCAGGTTCCGCTGGAGCAGGCAGACAGTTGACTCGCACATGAAGGCCTGATCCGGAGAATGGGTGGTCATAATAACTCCAAAGCCCTTATCCCGCAGAGAGCGGATTTTCTTCATCACCCGCACCATGTTTCCATAATCCAGATTCGCGGTGGGTTCATCCATGACCAGGAGCTGCGGCTCCTGGGCCAGCGCCCGGGCGATCATAACCAGCTGGCGCTCACCGCCGGAAATATCGGTGTAAACGGTGTCTCTCAGGTGGGTGATGCCCATATCCGCCATGGCCGCTTCCGCAATCTCATAATCCATCTGGGACGGCTGTCCAAAATAGCCTGTGTTGCTGATCCGGCCCAGCAGCACCACGTCCCGAACCTTATAGGGAAAGGGCGGGTTGTGAAATTGGGAGACATAGGCCATATTCTTTGCCAGCTTCCTGGCGGACCAGTGGGCCGTATTTTCCCCATTCATCTCAACAAATCCCTGCTGCGGCTTCAAAAGGCCCAGTATCGTCTTGAATAACGTGGTCTTTCCCACGCCATTTGGGCCCAGCAGGCAACAGATCTGGCCGGCTTCCACGGAAAAATTGACCCCCCGCAGGACAGGCGGAAAGCCCTGATAGCCACAGTCCACATTGGTTAATTGCAGCTTCATTTCACTTGCTCCCTCACAGCGGCACCGCGATACTGTCCACGATCTCCGCCACCAGCTGCTTGGGATCTGTGTGATTCATCTTGGCCTCATTGCTCAGGGTGAGACGATGGGCCAGGATGCTGGGGGCCAGATATTTTACGTCATCCGGGATCACATAGCCCCTCCCCCGTATCAGGGCCAGCACCTTTGCAGACTCATACAGCGCGATGCTTCCCCGGGGGGAGGAGCCCATAACGATGCGGTCATGGGTTCGAGTGGCGTTCACGATGGCTACGATGTATTGCTCCACACTTTCGTCCACCCGGATCAGCTCAGCCAGGCGGCTCAGGGCCACCACCTCACGCTTGGTGGCCACCGGCTGGATCTCATTTTTGGCCTTCTTCCCGTTGTGGATGATCTTCTGCTCCTCCTCCACGGTGGGATAGCCCATGGAGAGCTTCACCAGGAACCGGTCGATCTGGGCGTCCGGCAGGGGGTAGGTGCCGAAGGACTCCAGCGGGTTCTGGGTCGCCAGGACCATAAACGGCTCCTCCATTTTATAAGTGTGGGAGTCAACCGTGACCTGCTTTTCCTCCATGGCCTCCAGCAGTGCAGCCTGGGTCTTGGCCGAGGCACGGTTAATTTCGTCCGCCAGCACTAGGTTGGACATGACAGCCCCTGGCCGGAACTCAAATTCGCCGCTGCGCTGGTTATAGACGGAGAAACCGGTCACATCCGAGGGCATCAGGTCGGGGGTGAACTGAATGCGCTTGAAACCGCAATCCACACTTTTGGCCACGGCAGAGACCAGGCTGGTTTTCCCCACGCCTGGCACATCCTCAATGAGAACATGCCCCTTTGCCAGCAACGCCAGCACCACCAGCTCCACGCCGGAATGCTTGCCCACAATCACCGTTTCGATATTGTCCATAATGGACTGAATTTTTTGTTGTGCCTGCTCCAAAATTTCAGCAGAAATCTGTCTTGATTCTTCCACGCTTCAAACTCCTTTCCATTACAGGACATAAAATTTTGCCAGATACCGCAGCCTGCCATGCTGCGCTTTATAGTTCTTCAGCAGCCGCTCATAAAGCTCCTGGCACGCTCTGCATATCCTGGGAGTAGGCTCTTCGCCGCCATAGCGCGCCGCCACAAAGGCCTCTGTCAGCCCATCCATTCCACAGGTCCCCGTCAAATACCGCCCCAGCTTCTCCCGATACCGCTCCGCGTACTCAAAGGGTGTTTCCCCTGAGCGCTTGGGGCAGCCCAGCTTGCGGAATTTCTTCAGATAAAAAGCATACAGGGCCAAGATCTGCGCCTTGGGCTTCATCGCCGCAAACCGCTTCATCTTCCGCTTTCTCAGCCAGATCCGCAGCGACGGCGGCAGAACAAGCACCAGAAGGATGAGCAGCGACAGGAGAATAATCCAGCTCAAGGGGGTCAGGGTGTAGCTGATACTCATCACCGCTGTTATCCCGCTCATCTGCGGCTCAGTCTCCGCCTCCTGGGTCTGGCTCTCCTCCTCCTGATAGTCGGTATCCGCATCCTGGGACAGGGGTGTCTCTCCCTCCGTGGTATCCTCTGTACCGTCCAGAGAGCCGTCGGTCCGGTTGCTGTATTCATTCTCATCGGGAATCTGATAGGAGTCAGAAATGCCGGTATGCTCCAGAATCTGAAAGGCCAAATACCGCTCGATAAACTTCAGCTCAACTGTGGGCGGATTTAAGGGGCGAATGACAGCGAAGAAAATGCCAAGACTCAGCCCTGCCGCCGCCAATACCATGACCACTCCGGAGAAAAAGACTTTCTGGAACCGGGGGGAGGCTGTGCTGCTGTTCATGGCCTGGCTTCGATACTGCCGCAGCAGGAAGAGGACCAGGCATCCCGCGGCAAACCCCGCTCCGGCCCAGGTATATACCTGAAAATCCAAGAACCGCAGTGACGCATGAAAAAAACAGCCAATCAAAAACAACAGTGCGACACCTATGCGGGTTCTGGAACAGAGAAATACCACAATGCAGATCACCACAAAGGCAAACCAGTAGATGTAAAACGCCGTTCCGCTGCCAGGCTCGTCCACAATATCAACCCCCCGCCTCCGGAGCAGCAAAAAGGCCAGAACTGTACATACCGCCAAGGCCAGCGGAACCGCCAGCAGCAGCACCTTTTTATATCCCCCGAGATAGAACACCCCCATCAGCAGGGCGCAGATACCCAGAGCCAATGGAACACTGTCCGCCATTTCATCCGGGATATAGAAGCCCTGGGCGGCATTCACCAGCAGCAGCGCCGCTATCACCACACACATCAGGTATTCCCATACATAATTCTTACAATATTGCCCCATGCTCACCCCTCCAATTCCTGCGCGGAGGCGATCACTCTGCTGGCAACATTCCCGTATTGCAGGCGGCGAAGCTCTGCCATTCGGTCGCTGCGGGTGCGCTGATCCAGGTCCTTTGACAGCACCAGCAGGAGAATCGGCGTTTTGCCGCTCTGCTTCAGCCTGGCCAGCAGCTCCGCCAGTTCCTTTGTCAGCATTGCGGTGCAAACCACAATGTTCGACTGGCTATATACGCCCTGGCAGTTTTCACGGATCAGGCCGGCAACGTTCTTCTCATGGTTCGGTGCCATCAGATGCATCTCCTTCACAACGCCATGCAAATCCCGGAAGGAACTGGGCACCGCACGAACGGGGGTTCCATTCTGCTGATAGAAGATCAGCTCATAATCCATACCTCTCTCCGCGGCATAATTGCCCGCAGCCGCGCCCGCTTCGATAATCCCATCGAATTCATCCAACCGGCTGGCACCATCTGAGGTGGGAATTTGCAAATCCAGCACCACAGACATCCCCGTGTTGGAATAGCTCTCCATCTGCTTGGTCATCAGGTTGCCCGCGTGGGCAGATAGCTTCCAGTGAATGCTCTTAATGGGGTCCCCCAGGGCATATTCCCGCACACCGGTGTAATCAGAGCCATTGAGCAGCGATTGTACGGTCATCCGGTTGCTTTCCGCCTGAACGCTGGTGGACACCAGAAGGGACTCCAGCCGGAACATTTGGGGCAACACCTCAAGGGGGTAGCTCTGCTCCTCCTGCCGCACCCCGCAGAAGATTCCCAGAACATCCATCAACTCGATGCGGCGGATCCCCGCCCGATATAACCCGATGTGGGGAAAGCTGGCAGTAAAGCCAAAGTTGCGCGCCTCCTTTGGCGAAAGGGTCAGGCGCAGGTTATTGCTCTGGTCGTCCAGTCCGTCCGGGTCCCTGATAAAGAATACCGCATTGACCCCGATGGCGGGCAGCCAGCCATTGTTTTTCAGGGAAACTTGAAAAATGGCCTCCTCCCCGCGGATGCAATTTTGCACCTCGGCATCCAGATGGAATTCCAGCTTCCTGCGCAGAAGGCACAGCCAAAGGAAGGAAAGCACCCCGCAGAGCAGCACCATCAGCACAGGGCCATAGCCCAGGAACCCGTTATGCAGCAACGCCGGCACAGCGGATAGGGCCAGAACCGCCAAATAAAGGAAGAATTTCCATGTAATATGCAGTTTCAAGTCCATCCCCTCTTCTGTTGCAGCAAAATAATGATTAACAGTGGCGTGGTGATCACATTGATGATGGTGCTCACCGGAATCATGCTCAGGTAGTAATTGAAGCTCAGGGAATATTGAATCAGCCTGCAGAGCAGCATTGCGATTGCTCCCAGTCCCGCACTCCCCAGCAGAACATTCCGGAAGTCGCAGCCAAACCAATAGCGGCAGGCGTGGGGAATCAGCAGCGCCAGCATCCCGATATCGCCGTAACTCACCAAGGCCGTAATCACCATCATCGTAGCGCAAACCAGCGCAATCATTCGGAGCCGGTTTGCCTTGATTCCCAACGTGCGGGAATCGTCATCCTCAAAGCTGACTACATTCAAGCTGTACCTCATCAGCACCAAAATCAGGGTACAAACAAAAAGAATGCCCAGCATTTGCAGGAGGGTGGAGGTTTCAAAGGCGCTGGTTCCGTAGCTGTCCAACTGCTCCAGGAGCAAGTACTCCTCATCGTCCAGATAATAATACCGGTAACTCTGGCTGAGCTGCTGAACCTGCCGCATAACGATGGTGCCGATCAGCAGCATATCCGTTACCGAGGACTTTTTCCTGCCCATCACCCGGGAAAACAGATAGATCAGCAGGAGCATCCCCAAGGCCACACCATAGCTGACCACAAACCGGAGTTGAACCATCTGATAAACCGAAGTGGAATAACAGAGCACTAGCACCAGATTGGTCAGCTTGAGGCCGGAGGAAACGCCCAGCAGAGAGGGAGAGGCGATGGGGTTGCGAAACACACATTGATAAACAGCGCCAGCCATGGAGAGCACTGCCCCCATGGCAGCGGCTACCACCGCCGTCCGAAACATGGTCACCGTCTCATAATAGCCGGTGAGAGCGCGAATCAGCTCCACCCGCTGGTTGTACAGATTCCAGTGGAACAGCTTTGCCAGCCACAGCCGCACCATAAACACCAGGTTCTTCGCCGCGTCCACCGGCGAGAGAAGCCCTAGGGTGGTGGTGCGGAGACAGCACATGACCAGGAAGATCAGTATCACCGTCAAAAACAGCCGGCGGACCCGCCGTCTCAGCTTCTTTCGGTCCTGGAGATACAGGCTCCGGATTTCATCAAGTCCAATCTGCATGGCCTTTTCTCCTGTATCGTATCATAAAAATAAGGAACACAATGCTGCCAACCAGATTCACATAGAACCCGACGCTGAACCGGAAGCCCAGCGTGTAATAGAGGTCATAGGCCAACAGCATCACAATGCCGCCTAGGCAAGCGGAGGCCGGAAGCAGATACTTGTAGTCCGTTCCAACAATAAACCGGGCATATTGGGGCACCATCAGGCCCACGAAGTTAATCTGTCCGCAGAAAGCCACGGTGGTCCCCGTCATGATTGTGGTCAGGATAATCATAATCAGCCGGTCCCGCCCCACATTCACGCCCATGGAGGCGGCCTCCTCCTCCCCAAAGGCGATGGCATTCAGCTTGTTGGACATCAGCAGCAAAATGATCAGGGGGAGGACAATGGGAATTGACATGACTAGCAGGGTTTGGGGGCTTGAGATGGAGCCAAACTGGCCTGACACCATTCCCTTGATCTCCGCGCTCAAGGTTGAGGAATACCCGTTGATGGTAAGCACATAGATGACAAAGTTCAGCAGCGCATCAATGGTGGTGGTAAAAACCGTGCCGCCGATCATCAACGCCACCGTATCCAATTTCCCCCGCCCGGAGACTTT
Source organism: uncultured Oscillospiraceae bacterium (assembly GCA_964387095.1). GTDB lineage: Bacteria > Bacillota > Clostridia > Oscillospirales > Oscillospiraceae > JAJQBJ01. The sequence continues at coordinate 5,420 of CAYLVH010000026.1, read as the reverse complement.
GGCCAGCAGCAAGACAACCATGACCACTCCAAAGCAGCCCGCCATAATAAACAGCTGCTGGACATACCGGCTAAACAGGGTCAGGTTTTCATAGGTCGCCGTCATGCCGCTGTAATTGCCGGCCACCAGAACCACCGCGGAAAGGTTGGAAAAGAAGAGCATATAGATGGTACTTCCCAGCATTCCCCCGGAGGTCACGCCAAGGAGGGTGGGGGAAGCCATGGGGTTGTGGAACAACCCCTGATAACAGGCGCCAGCGGCCGCCAGCGCCACGCCCACAACAATGGGCGCGGTAAATTCCACCAGGAAGAAATGGATGCCAGTGGACAGCGGATTTCCCAGGCACAAGTCCACAATGTCGTTGATCCGCTGGCTGGCCTGCTGCACCACCCGGGAGAGCCCATAGCCATCGATCCTGACATTGCAGGTAAAGAGGACAGACACCACAAAGAAAATCACCAGTCCCACCGCCAGCAGAATCGTGCGTTTTTTCTCCCGACCCAGGGAAAGCCTACGGTTCTCCCGGCTGCGGAAGAGCTGATTCTCCTGAACATCCATATTCAGCTGGATGCGCTGGTTCAATTTTTTCTTGTCACTTTCGCTTAGTTTCATCTGCTAATATTCTCCCGCCAGGATCTGGTCCAGCTGTGCATCAGAGAGCTCATAGTGGTAGAACGTGCTGTAAAATTCCGACACCTTATTGCGGACGTCGCTCTCGGAATAGGTGCCCTTCACCGCATAGGCAGCCCACACAGCCTCCAGGACGCTTTCCACACTGCCTTGCGCCCAGTCGCCCACCCCGTTGGGGTTGACAACCACCGTATAATCCCCGGCGATGGTGCTGCGGACAATCTCACCCAGATCATCCAAAAAGCCGTAGCTTGTAAAGTTGCCATTGCTTGACGTGACCAGGCCAAAGTTCTGCCACAAGTAATTGCTCTCAATCCCCGCCTTGACGCTCTGGCTCCCGGCGATTACCACCCGGAAGTTCTCTGAGCCAAGATTGCCTCCGTTTGCCAGGATTTTCACCGGCGTCAGGCGGTTGGCTTTCGTTCCCACCACGCGCACCGTCGAGTAGTTCACATCAATGGGGGTAAAATAGATCTTTTCCGTCTGGGAGAAGCTGGAAATGCTGGTCACATTGGTGATGGAAGCGCTATTCAGGAAATTGGAAACACAGATACAGGCATCCATCTGGCCATTGGACAGCACCGCCACCCCGTAACCGGAGCAGCTTGCCTGTTCTATGGTGTAAGTGGCATCAGAATCCCACTCGTCCACATACAGCGTATAGGCGCTTCCGCCCCCGGCGGCGCTGGAAAGGGCGCTGTCCACCCAGGAGGCATAAGTACTGGCGATGCCGACGCTGTCATATCCGCCATCGGCGGAATGATCTCCCAGGACTGTGCCCACCAGCTCTGCAATCAGCTTCAGGTTGGCGCTGCTTGTGGGGGCTGGGAGCACCACATAGGAGATGCCGTTCTCCGCCAGTGTATTGACTTGCGCCTCGGTCAGCGTCGCGCTGCCGCTGGTCTCCAGGCAGACGTCTGGATGAATATCGATTAGCTGTTGCAAGCCAGAGTCGCTCAGGGTAGAGCTGCTGCCGCTCCAAAGGGCGGGCACACTGGACAGCCCGGAAAACACGGTGGTTGCCAGGGCGTTGGAAGTCAGTTCCGCATCGGTTGCAGCCAGGCAGCTCACCCCGCCCAGCATCAAAACGGCGATTGCCGCGCTGCCCACTGCGCTGACCGACTCCACATTCTCAGGGATCGTCACCTCATTGCCATAGGCGTCCACCACCGTTCGGGTACTCTCGGTGCTGCCGGGATCTTCGCCATTCCCCTGCTCGTTTTTGTTTTCACCCTCATTCGGAGAGGGATTATCTCCCTCTTCAGAGCTTTCGTTCCCGTTGCTTGTAGGAACAGGCTCCTCCGTATTCTCCGTGGTTTCCGGTTCTTTTGTCGTCTCTTGCGAGGGTGTACCCTGAGAGGAATCGCCTCCCTTTGCAGCTCCGCCTTGAATGGTATTGGGCGACACCGTAGCCGCTTCCTTGCTCTCGTCGGCATTCGTTTCATAATTCGGGTTCCCCGCCGCCTCCTCCGTGGTGGGCGTCTCCTGGGAATCCAAAACCGGATCGACTTCCTCCTCGTCATTCTCCCGCCGGGAGTCCTCATCCTTGGTCAGGTCATTGAGCAGGTCATCCTCCTCATACCCTTCCTTGTCATCATAGGTGATTTTGTCCATGTCCGTCTCCTCTGCCCGGAGATAATCATAAATCATTTCCTCCACGACAGCGCTGTCACGACAGCCGCACATGGACAAAAGCATCAGTAGACTGCAAAAAAACGCAATGAGTTTTTGAATCCGTTTCATAAGGAACACCTGTTTTCTAAAAGACCATAATTACCTGAAACGCTCCGCAGAGGGCACAGGCCCCCGCGGAGTGCTTCTTGTTTATTCATACGGTTCTCTCATAAAGGGCGGAATTTGGGTTAACCCCTTCCAATCGCCGCCTTTATGGAAGGAATCGGGCGTTTTACATCGATAAGCTGCCGCAAGCTTCCAGCTTATAGGGTATGTGTAAGCATGGTTGCAGCCTCTTCCCGGACAATATAGCTGGAGTCGCGAATCGTTCCATCGGGATAGCCCTCCATCATGCCGTAGTCCACAGCCGCCGCGACGAACGCCTTTGCCCAGCCGGAAACCGTATCAGTGAAGGACAGCTGTGCATCCGCGTAATCATCGGGATTGATGCCTAACGCCCTTACCATCATAATGGCAAACTCGCCACGGGTCACCGGCTGATCCCCTCGGAAGGTTCCATTCTCATAGCCTGCAACCAGTCCGGCCTCCGCCGCCGTATTGGCCCAGTCAGCATACCAGCTGGATGCCGGCACATCTGAGAATAGGTTTTCAGCGTCGGTCTGCAATTCAAGCCCGGCAACATTCACCGCAATGACCGCAGCCTGGGCCCGGGTCAGATTGTCGCCAACGCCGAAGGTGCCTTCCGCATTGCCCTCCATCAGGCCCGCGTCAAAGACCTCCTGGACATAGTCAACATACCAAGCGCCTTCCTTAACGTCGGGGAAAATATCCGCGACAGAGGTGGTATCGTCATCATCATCGGCAGTCAGGCCGTAGCCGTAAGTGCCCTCAATGGTGGTGTCGGGCTGCCAGGGATGCGCGTCCATGTGTGCCACATAGTCGTCTACCAGAGCTGCCAGGCCGTCCTCACCATAGTAAGAGACCAGCGCGGTAATATCCAGAGTGGTGGTCACCTGGTTGTTCTCATACTCGTAGGTGATGTCAGAATAATCGCCGTCGGCAGCTGCCAGAATCTCAGCAAAGCTGTCCACACCGGACTCAACCACCATCTGAGCCAAAGTATAGGCGGTCTCGCCCTGACGATATGCGCCATTCAGATAGATATCCTCGTTATCCGTATTTGCCAGAGCAAAGCGGATACCGATCTGGATGGCCTCAACAATAGCCTCCTTGTCATAGACGAAGTCGCCGGACGAGACCACAGGGACCTTGTCCAGAGCGGAGTCGGTGGCATCCCAGTTGGTTCCGATGTAATAGGTGGCCAGCGTATAGGCGGAGTCATCCTTGATATGGAAGAACTCATCGCCAGCATACTGGAACAGAGCGGTGGGATTGATGGCTGCTGCCACCTCATCGCCGGCCTCAGCCAGGGCAGACAGCTGCTCCATGTACATATAGGCGGTGATATAGGGAACATACAGCGGGGTGGTAGGTGCATAGTTATAGCCGTTGGTGCCATAGGTCACGGACTCGCTTTGGGCATCAATGACAACGGGAGCATTTTCAGCCGTGAATCCAGCCTCTTCCAGGAGCCCCTCCAGGGAGGCCCGGGTCAGAGAGATCTGCTCCGTTTGGCCGCCATTGCCGCCGGTAATATAGCTATAGCCATTGCTGCCGATGATGATGACACCGATGCCCTCTTCCAAAAGCTGGTCGATGGTGTAGGTGCCCTCCAGCCAGTCCACGGTGTTGCCCACCGCGTAAGCGTCAGCCTTCACGTTGCCCAGCCCTGCGGGATCCGCCAGGGTAACGGTGGTGGCAGAGGAACCATCGCCCACCGTGCCGGTAATCCATGCGCCCTTGATCTTCTCGATCTTGCCAGAGGCAATCAGGGAGTCAATGTAATAGGGGATACCGAATGCGAACTCCTGAATGTTATAGCACAGGACCGCAGGATCGCCATAGCGGACGGATAGCTCGGGATGTTCTTCCAGATATGCGCTCAGGGCGTTGCCCATCTCCACCCAGGCATAGGCCCGGGAGGTGATAGTGCCGGTAGACACGTCGATGATCAGGGGATCATAAGTGGCATAGCCCTCCTGATAGTACTCAGATTCAGAATCCATTTCATTCTGGATATAGTCAATCTGTTCCAGAACATCGGAGTTGAAGCCGATCCACACGTCGATCTGCTTATACACGCCATAGCTGACGCCGCCGTACTCTTCCAGGGCCGTGGACATGACCTGGTTTGCGCCGCCGGAGGAATACAAGCCGTTGGCGTTGGCCATGCCCTCGCTGGAGGTGGTGCTGGAGATGATCTGGTAATAGGTGTTGCTGTCAAAGTCCTCCGTGCCCTCACGGCGCTCGCCAGTATACGAAGTGCCGAGGCTCACCTCATTGGTAGGATACAGGTAGTTGTAGTTCCAGACATAGGGGTCGGGATTGTCATTGACGCTGGTACCCGCCATCATCAGCGTGCCATCGAACAGGTTGCCGCCCACAATGTTAATGCCGAGAACCAGGGGGATCTCGGAGGAGGCGCGCTGTGCAGTGGTGGTCAGATAACGGGTGCCGTCATTGGACTCCACAGACATCGGCTCATTGGGAAGCTCGATGGTCAGAGCTGCCACGCAGGAGATGGCACAAGTCGTAGCCAGGGTAATACCCAGAGCTAGCTTCATCATTTTGCTCTTCTTCATGATTTCACTCCTTACTTTTTCTGATAGATGTAACATATAAACAGGCCAATTGCCTATTTACCTCAGTTATGGAGCGATGGCAATCCTAAAAAAGAGCGCAAAATACAAAAAAACCACACTCTTTTCCATAAAAAGTGTGCGGCGCATGTCAGAGCCGCCCCGCAGCGCCTCTGATCTGGCTAATCCTCTTTTCAAAGCAGGAAGGCCGCACTGTTTCCACCACGCCCCGGAGAGGTCTTTGACCTCTCGGCCAAGCTCCCATAGGCACAGGCCCTTAGGGAAAATGGCTCGAAGATTTATTTTTATTGTTCTACTATATTATTATATTATTATGCCATAAATCGAGGGAAAGAGCAAAACTTTTCTGCACACCCTCTCACTCTTTTTATATTCGCTGGTTACAACCCTCCGGTTGTAACCAGCTGATTTAACAGCTTTTTCCCCTTTCCGAAT
>CAYLVH010000025.1:0-20618 GCA_964387095.1 uncultured Oscillospiraceae bacterium | reverse complement strand
ACTGGATTCTAATATGCTGCTTAGAGTCCTTTCTCAAAATTGATTTCCGTGGGGGCGGAACGCACCGCTTGCAGAATCAAAGGGATCCCATCGGTGGGCGACAGCCCGTCCGGGGACAGCTCCCCCGTCTCCACGCTGACACCTTCGTAGGTCAGGGTGGTTTCCCCCTCCTGCCATGTGACCACCGCACCCGCCACCTCCTCCGGGGAAAGGACGGTCAAGCTGCCACCCAGTTGGGTGCCCTCCACCTGTAACGTGTAGGTAAAGGAGCTGTCGCCATAGTCCGCCGTGATCGAAGCCTCCCCAGAGAATTCAGACATGGACAGGTAAGTGGTGCGCATGCTCAGGGACAGTTCGTCCGCCTGTAGCTCCGCCTTGCCGCAGCCGCTTAGGAGCAGCAAGGCCGCTATCATTGGTACACCTGCTTTCCGCAAGTGCATCGTTCTGCTATGCCTCCTTCTTTTCACTCATTCCGTCACTTCCCGAAAGGCCTGGGGCAGCTTCTCCAGCAGGTCGGTGGGGGTCATGGCATAGGTGCCCTTCTCCCCGGCGGCCAGATCCCCGGCCCGGCCATGGAGCCAAACCGCTGCCACGGTGGCCTTGACCGGGTGAATCCCCTGGCCGATCAGGCCCAGGATCACGCCGGAAAGCACATCGCCGCTGCCTCCCTTTGCCATGCCGCAGTTTCCGGTGGTGTTCAGGAAGGCCTGGCCATCGGGCAAGGTGGTAATCGTGCAGTGCCCCTTTAAAACCAGCAGGCAGCCATGCTCTATGGCAAACATCCGGGCCGCAGTCAGCCGATCCCCATCGGACAGGTCGCCCCCCAGGCGGGCAAACTCCCCATCGTGGGGGGTGACGATGGTGGGGCAGTCTCTGCGCCCGTCCAACATACTTATATGATCTGCAACGGCATTTAGACCATCCGCGTCCAGCACAATGGGATAATTTACCGTCCTCAGGATGCTCTGCACCACCATGGTGATGGCGATGCCCCGGCCCAGGCCAGGGCCAATCAGGGCGCAGTCGCAGCCCTCCATCTTGTCAAAGATCTGATCCAGGGCCTCACTGCTGAGCTTACCCCCCTGATCAGGTAAGGGAAAGGGCATGGCCTCGTCGCTCTTCACCGCGGCGATCTGATAAATACTCTCCGGCACCCCCAGATAGACCAGCCCAGCGCCGGAACGCACCGCGGCTTTAGAGGCCAGGATGGGCGCCCCGGTGAAGCCCACGCTGCCCGCCAGAATAAAATCCCTCCCAAAGCTGCCCTTGTGGCCGTCCTCCGGGCGCTCAGGCAGGAAGGAGCGCACCAAGGCCTCATCTACGGCGGTGGCATAGGGCTCCGGCTCGTCCACCAGTGTCTTGGGAATGCCGATATCATGGACCACCAGTTTGCCGGTACAGATCCCTCCCTTGCCCACATAGTGCCCCGCCTTGGGCAGGGTGAAGGTGACGGTCACCGCCGCTTTCACAGCATGGCCCAACAGGCGGCCGGTGTCCGCCTCAATGCCGGAGGGGATATCCGCCGCCACCACAGGGGCCTTGGACTCGTTCATCCACTCAATGGCCTGGACGGAGGCCCCCCGGATATCGGAGTTCAGGCCGATGCCGAACAGGGCGTCCACGCACACATCCATCCGGGCAATGATCTGCCGATAGGTGGGGTTCTCCGGGTCAAAGTCCAAGAGCCGGCCTCCCCTCTGTACCAGCATGGCCTCCATGGCCTGGGCGTCTCTGGTCATCTTCTCCCGGCGGCCCACCAGGAAGGCCACCACCTTGACCCCCTCATCCATCAGCAGCCGCGCCGCGGCCACACCATCTCCGCCGTTGTTTCCAGGGCCGCTGAACACAACGGCCACGGAATCCCGGGGGTTTTTCAGCAATTTGAGACACTCAGCCACAATCCCCCGGGCCGCCCGCTCCATCAGAAGCAGGGAGGAAACCCCCAGCTGGTTGATGGTCAGGTTGTCCAGCTCCCGCATTTGAGCCGCAGTTGCAATACGCATATCTGATTCCCTCCAACTTCACATATCTGATTCATAAAAGCCGTTTTCAATTGTTTCAGGTTGTCCAGCCCCGCCCCCGGAAAAAGGCCCGGATGGCTGTCTGGTCCGCCCGGACAGCTCCCTGGGCAAAGAAGGGCTTCCCACCGCCCCGGCCATTCAGGGCCTGATTCAGCTCCTTCACCAGCTGGCGTAGGTCGCCGCCTTCCTCTCCCAGGCAGTAGGCATAGCCCCCCTCTGCCTTGAGGGAGAACGCAGCGCAGACACCGCCGCAGCTCTCCATCACCGCCACTGCCAGGCGGCGAAGCTCATTGGCGTTCAGCCCATCCCGGAAGAGAATACAATTCCCAGCCCCGGCGTACTGCCGGGCGGTGAGCCGGCACCATTCCGCCTCCAGGGCGGACAGTCTATACTTCAGCCGCTGATTCTCGGCATGGAGCTTCTCCACCGCCAGGGCAGTCTCCTGCTCCTTGGCGGAGAGGAGGACCGAGATCTGGTGGATTTGATCCCCAATGGCCCGGTCGTATTTCAAGGCCCGTCTGCCGGAGACCATCTCACAGCGGACCCCCTCCCGGAACTTCTGGGCGCTGAGGATGCGAATCAGGCCCACCTCCCCGGCCCGGCGCACATGGGTGCCGCAGCAGGCGCAGGTGTCCGCCCCGGGGAAGCGCACAATGCGCACCTCCCCTTCCAGCTCCTTCTTGCTGCGGTAATCCAGCCTCGCCAACTCCTCCCGGGAGGGGACAAAAATCTCCGTCTCCCGGTTGGCCCAGATAATCTCGTTGGCCTTTTCCTCAATCTCCGCCAGCTGCGCCCGGGTCAGGGGCCCGTTCCAATCCACCGTCACCAAGTCCGCCCCCATGTGGAAGCCCACATTGTCATAGCCGTAGAGGCTGTGTATCAAACCGCTGACGATATGTTCCCCGGAGTGCTGCTGGGTCAGGTCAAAACGCCTGGCCCAATCCACTTTGCCCTCCACCTGGCTCCCCGGCTCCAAGGGGCTGTCCACGATATGGATAATCTCGCCCTCCCGAAGCTGCACATCCAGCACCCGGGCGCCCCCCAAGGTCCCCCGGTCGCCGGGCTGGCCGCCGCCCTCCGGAAAAAAGCAGGTTTGATCTAAAATGACGGCCCAGTTTTTCATTTCCGATACACAGGAGCGCACCCGTGCGGTAAAACTGCGCTTGTATGCGTCCTGTTCATATAGCTTGATGGTTTGCAGGACAAACACCTCCAACAGAAATTCCTTGTTCTATCATATCCGTTTTCCGCCAATCCTGCAAGCACAGGCGGAAGATTTTGCCGGGCTTTCTGCTTTTTCTCTCCACCCAAGCAGGGATAGATTGGTTCTTGCCCTTCGTCCGGTTTTGCAGTATAATGTGGATGGCTTCAGACAGCTAATAGAACTAATAAAAAGGAGTTTAACCATGCGCAATGATTTTCATCTGAAAAGGCTATGCTCTCTGCTGACCGCAGCTTCCCTGGCTCTTTCCCTAAGCGCAACGGGCTATGCTGCCGCCGGCACCGACGAAGCCAGTGCAAAAACCGTCTCTACGTACACCCTTCTCTCCCCCCAGACTGAGGACGATCCTCAGTACTGGTCGGAATATCGTAAATACATGGATCAGGAGGAGGATAACTCCCCGGAAGAGCCGGATACCTCCATCCTTTTGACGGATACCTTCCAGTACACCAGCCCTTACACGGGAGAGACCTACACCATCAATGGCTCTCAGGAGGACCTGGCCCTGGGTGTGGACGTCTCCTATTATCAGGGTGAGATCGACTGGGCGGCAGCCAAGGCGGACGGCGTGGAATTCGCCTTTATCCGGGCCGCCTACCGGGGCTACGGTCAGGCCGGCACGCTGGTCACAGACAGCCAGTTCTACAACAACCTGGCCTCTGCCATGGACCAGGGCATTAAAGTTGGCATTTACATCTATTCCCAGGCCACCACTGTGGAGGAGGCCCGGGAGGAAGCGGAATACGTCCTCGCCCTCATCGACGGCTATCAGCTGGATCTCCCCATCGTCTTTGACCAGGAATTCGCGGAAGCCTCCGGCGGATACACGGGGCGGCTCTATAACGCCTATACCGCCGCCGAGGACAAGGTCACCTTCCTGACCGACCTGGCCTGTGCCTTCTGTGACACCATTGCCGAGAACGGCTATACCCCCATGGTGTACGCCAGCGAGAACCATTTTAACTACGAGATGGATATCAACCGCCTGTCCAATCCCGTTTGGGTTGCCCGATACAACACCAGCGTCAACCTGAACGGCACCTATGCCTTCTGGCAGTATACCTCAGGCGGTACGGTGGCAGGCATCCCCGGCAAGGTGGACTGCAACTTTTCCGTGGCCCCGGCTTTCTTGGACTGCTCCAACCCCAGTGATGCGGGCTCCTTCTCCCGGATCATCATCATCCCGGGGAGCTATCCCACCGGCAATATCACAGCCGCATCCTTTTCCCTGACCGGCTCCATTCTCAGCGCCTTGCCCCTGGTCTCCGTCTCCGCCTCTCTGGTGAACGCGAGCGGCAACGTGGTCCAAACTTACACAGACCTGACCACCAATTCGGAGTATACCATCAAGGGCAGCGCAATTGACCAGAACCTGAAATTTGCCTCCCTGTCCAGCGGCTACTATTATCTGACCTACACCGCCACCGATACCAGCGGCGCCGAAACGACCTGGCAGAGCGATGTTTTTGCCGTGGCGGATGCCACCCTGTTCCCCGACGTGCTGGATTCCTCGGCCTGGTATTATAGCTACGCCTACAAGGCCGCAAGTTTGGGCTTTATCTCTGGCGATGTCGTCAATAATTCCGTACTTTTCTGTCCCAATAACAGCCTTACCCGGGCCCAGTTCGTCTGTATGCTCTACCGGGTGGCAGGCTCCCCCGCCATCGACAGCAGCACCCATCCCTTCACCGACGCCAAGTCCGGCTGGTATCAGACCGCACTGAACTGGGCCTACCAGCAGGGCGTGGTCAGCGGCACCAGTGCCACCACCTTCTCCCCCAACACCCCAGTCACCCGGGAGGAACTTGCCACTATGATCTACCAGTTCAGCAACGCTTCCCCCGCCACATCAAATCCCCTCTCCGGCTATACTGATTCCGGACAAGTGTCCTCTTGGGCCACCACCTATGTCAACTGGTGTATTGACCAGGGACTGTTGTCCTCCACCTCTACACAGACGCTGACCTTCTCCCCGAAAAGCAGCGCCACCCGGGCACAGGCCGCTGTCCTTCTGAGCAACTACATTGAAAAGTTTGTGAATCCCTAAACCCTCCTGTCAGACGGATTGCGTAACTGTGGCCAGCAGGCCCACCCGGACCGCTGTATGCCAAACTTGTACACGAAGGAGGTTCCATATGTACTGCACACTATGCGGCAGGCCTCTACCTGCCAGCGGAATTTGCCCCAAATGCGCAAAGCTGCCCCCCCAGGGCGCAGCGCATCCCCTGGGCAAAACCGTCTATGATTTCTGTGACAGTCCCGCCCTTCTCGTCCTGGCGTTGATCTGGACCCTTGCCACCCTATGGGCAGCATTCTTTGTCCTGTGGGCGTCCCTCCTGGTGGCCCCGCTCTTTCTCCCCAACGCCCTGTTCTGCCTCGGCCTCTGGATCACCTATTCCGGCTGGCGGAGCCGCCATAAGCGCGCCGGGCTGAGTCTGGCCTCCGGCTCCCTGCTGGTCATTCTTACCCTACTGACAGTTATCCTGACGATGCTCTGCCTGATCAGCTTCTATGGAATCTTCCTCTGTGCCTCTGACCGGGATTCTTATTACCTGGTGCCCAGTCTACTGAAGCTGGTTTTGGCGTTCTTCCTGCTGATGCCCATTAGCATACTCTTCCTGAACAAACTGCGGAAGGTCATCCGCACTGCCTGCGGCGCCCTCCGGGGCAACCGGGGCATGGCGGTCTGCCCCATTCCCGCCATTGTGTTCTGCGGGGTCTTCTCCATTGGCGGGGTCCTTCCGGCCCTGTTCTCCACCCGATTGGACAGCAGCTTCCAACTGATTGACCATGCGATCTCCCGCCTACCCTTTGGGTTAAGCACACTGGCCCCCCGGCTGATGGATTTGACTTGGCAAGGGCTGATCCCAGTCCACCTTGGCTTCTCCGTTGCCCTCTTAGTCACCGCCGTTGTGCTGATACTGTACCGCAATAAATTGCGCAGCGCCATGCGGAATATTGTCCGCAGCGAAGGCACGCAGGCCCCTGGAAAGCGGGAAAAAACTGGTGATCCTGTACAAATCTGATACGGCCAAGCCCCTCTCCAAATCCGGAGAGGGGCTTATCATTTCCAATCCTCTGCAATGTCCCCCCGAAAAGTACCTTTTTCGTCTTTTATCCCCTGTTCTTTCCCATACTTTTTTACCCGGCATTTTTTATCTAAAACTACTTGACGTTCACGGGAAAGCCGTTGTATAATTTAGACAAATTAAACCATTTGTACTCTGTTGCGAATCGTACATTTTACAAAGTTTTCCCCTTTCTTCCTCCGTTTCCTGTACAGCCCCTGATCCCGGGGGACGGATTTGAAGATAATTTTTTATGCAACGTGCAGATCAATTTTCTGAGGTGATAACAATGAAAAAGCAATGTGTCGCCATGCTTCTGGCCGGCGGACAGGGGTCCCGCCTGTACGCCCTGACCAGCAAGGTGGCAAAGCCTGCCGTCCCCTTTGGCGGCAAGTACCGCATCATCGACTTCCCCCTGTCCAACTGCGTTAACTCCGGGATCGACACCGTGGGCGTTCTGACCCAGTACCGTCCCCTGGAGCTGAACAATTATCTGGGCAACGGCCAGCCCTGGGATCTGGACCGCGCCGACGGCGGCGTTCACATCTTGCCCCCCTATGTGATCCAGAATGACGTGGGCTCCTGGTACAAGGGCACCGCAAATGCCATCTATCAGAACATGGGCTTCATCGACCTCTATGATCCCGACTATGTGCTGGTCCTCTCCGGCGACCACATCTATAAGATGGACTACAACGAAATGCTGGAGCACCATAAGAAGGTAAACGCCGCCTGCACCATCTCCGTCCTGGAGGTCACACTGGAGGAGGCGACCCGCTTCGGCATTATGAACGTGGATGAAACCGACACCATCTACGAGTTTGAAGAGAAGCCCAAGCACCCCAAGAGCAATCTGGCTTCCATGGGGATTTACATCTTCAATTGGAAGGATCTGAAGCATTATCTGACTGTGGATGAGGCAAATCCCGATTCCTCCAATGACTTCGGCAAAAACATCATTCCGCTGATGCTGGGCGACGGCAAAAAGCTCTCTGCTTACCGCTTCAAGGGCTACTGGAAAGATGTGGGCACCATCGACTCCCTGTGGGACGCCAATATGGAGATGCTCAGCCTGAATGGCGGGATCGATCCCTATGACGATTCCTGGCCCATCTACTCCCGGAATGCCATTCAGCCGCCCCATTTTTTGCGGGAAAACGCCAGAATCTCCCACTCCATGATCACCGGCGGCTGCGACGTGGACGGACGGGTGGAAAACTCCATCCTCTTCTCCAATGTCACAGTGGAGACCGGCGCCCAGGTCAAATACTCCATCATTATGCCCGGCGCGGTCATTAAGGCCGGCGCTGTGGTTGAATATTCCATCGTAGCAGAAAATGCCGAAATCGGCTGTGGCGCCCATGTGGGTGCTGCCCCCACCGGTCAGGAAGGCTGGGGCATCGCCGTGGTGGCCAGCGACGTGGCCATCGCGCCTGGCAGCACCGTGGAACCCGGCGCCATGTGCGCGGAACCCGTGAAAGGAGGCGACGCAGAATGAATAACCTGCACGGCATTCTGTTTGCCTATCGCACCAACCCCGAATTGAAGGATCTGACCCTGCACCGCACACTGGCTTCCCTGCCCTTCGGCGGCCGCTACCGCGTCATTGACTTCATGCTCTCCAATCTGGTCAACGCCGGTGTCACCGACGTGGGCGTTATCATGCACGAGTCCTATCAGTCCCTGCTGGATCATCTCGGCTCCGGCAAAGACTTCGACCTGGCCCGCCGCAACGGCGGCCTGAAGCTGCTTCCCCCCTTCGCCTACGCCGCCAATGACCGCCGCAGCTCCTCCTCCGTCTATCGCGGCACCATGGAAGCCCTGGCCGGTGTTTACTCCTACCTCCAGGAAATCCGTCAGGAATATGTGTGTATGTCCGATGCCCACACCATTATGAACATCGATATCGCCGCCATACTGGACCAACACATCAAGTCCGGCGCAGATATCACCGCCATTGCCACCAGCAAGCCCCAGGCGGTCTCACGGGACGCCACCTATTTCATCGTTGGTGAGGACGGCTTGGTCTCCGAAGTGCTGGTGGATCCTGCGGCTCCCACGGGCTTGGAATCCCTGAACATGTATATCATTTCCACTGATCTGCTCCTGAAGCTGACGGAGCACTGCGCTTCCCGTGATATTTATTCCCTGTCCGCCGGCGTTCTTCGCCCCGGCGTTGAGGATAAGTCCCTGAAGGTCATCCCCTATATTTTTGACGGCTATGCCAGCCGCATCCAGTCCGTCCAGGGCTACTATGACCACAACCGCCAGCTGCTGGATCCCGCCATCCGCAAGGAGGTCTTTAACCCCGCCCGCCCCATTCGCACAAAGGAGCGCAACGACGCCTCCACCTACTACTCCCCCACCTCCAGGGTGACCAATTCCCTGGTGGCCGACGGCTGCGTCATTGAGGGCACCGTAGAAAACTCTGTGATCTTCCACAATGTCCGAATCGCCAAGGGCGCCGTGGTCCGCGACTGCGTCATCATGCAGTCCTCCACCATCCAAGGGAATGCGGATGTCTCCTGCATCATCGCGGACAAGAACGTGGTCATCACCAGCGGCTCCAAGCTGACTGGAGCCCCCAATTGTCCCTTCACTGTCCCCAAGGGTTCCAAGGTTTAACAACTGTCCTGTCAGGCGGGAGAGTCCTTCCGCCTGACCGCCATCTCAGGAAAGGAATACGCTCCATGAATATCCTATTTGTTTCCTCCGAAGTCGCTCCCTTTATCAAAACCGGCGGTCTGGCCGATGTGGCAGGCTCCCTGCCCCCAGCACTGGCCCAGCGCGGTCATGAGGTCCGGGTCATTTTGCCCCTTTATGAGGGCATCAGCGCAACTTGGCGCGACCAGATGACCTTTGTCAAGTATTACTATGTCCGGGTTGCTTGGCGCTCTGTTTACTGCGGCCTCTTCACCTTGGAAAAGGACGGCGTCACCTATTACTTCATCGACAACGAGTATTATTTCAAGCGTAGCGGCGTTTATGGCCATTACGATGATGCAGAGCGCTATGCGTTCTTCTGCCGCGCCGTCATGGAGACCCCCGCTCAGCTGGACTATTACCCCGATATTATCCACTGCAACGACTGGCAGACCGCTTTGATCCCCATCTATCTCATTGAGGACCGGAAGACGGTGAAGCAGCTGTCCAAGGCCAAGACGGTTTTCACCATTCACAACATCGAATACCAGGGCCGTTATGGCGCTGACACTGTCACCAACCTGTTCGGCCTGCATCCCGGCTATCTGAACGAGGGAATGCTGCTCTACTACAACGATGCGAACCTGATGAAGGGCGCCATCTACGCCTCCGACTATGTGACCACCGTCTCCCCCACCTATGCAAACGAGCTGCAATATGCCTTCTATGCCCACGGTCTGGAGGGGGTTGTAGCCGCCAACTACAACAAGATCTCTGGCATTCTCAACGGCATCGACACAAAGGTTTACAATCCTGAACTGGATCCTGGCATCGCCCGGAACTTCTCCGTCGACGACCTGTCCGGCAAGAAGGTATGCAAGGCCGAGCTGCAAAAGCGCCTGAACCTGAACGTGGATCCCGACGTGCCCATTGTGGCAATTGTCTCCCGCCTGGCCGGTCACAAGGGCTTCGAGCTGATCACCAGCCAGTTTAGCAAGCTGATGGAGCCGGACATCCAGTTCGTGCTGCTGGGCACCGGCGAATGGGGCTATGAGCAGTTCTTCCGGGACGCGGCAAACCGCTATCCCAACCGGGTTTCCGCAAACCTGATGTACAACGCCTCCCTGTCCTCCGCCATATACGCAGGCGCTGACCTGTATCTGATGCCTTCCATCGCAGAGCCATGCGGCCTGTCCCAGATGATCGCCATGCGTTATGGCACCATTCCCGTGGTGCGTGAGACCGGCGGCCTGAAGGACTCCGTGGGCAACTACGACCCCAAGGACAACCCCGATGGCCAGGGCTTCACCTTCGCCAACATCAACGGCGACGACATGGTTGCTGCAGTGGCCCGGGCTGTCAAGCTCTACTCTGAGGATAAGCCGCAGTGGGAAGCCCTGATGAAAAAGGATATGCAGGCGGACTTCTCCTGGAATGTCTCCGCAGGCGCTTACGAGGAAATTTACAAAAAGCTCGTGGGCTAAGTCCCTACGCACCCATAAAAGAGTGACCCCCGGCCAACCGGCCGGGGGCCTGTGCTCGTGTATAAGCGGCGCAAAAAAGGTTACAGATCGATCTTGTCCGGGAACACCTCTTTCCGCATGAAGCCCCGCATTTTATCAATGGAGGCCAGGGTGTAGAAATTTTCATAGTAATGGTAGTAAAATGCGCCCTTCACCGTCATGGTGTATGTATGGTCCTCTTCCGTAACAACCCCCAGCAGATGCGGGCAGCTTTTTCCGTCAAAGCGTTTGCAGTATTCTTCCACAGAAAGCGTCAATGATTTCCTTCAGAGGTCGCATTTTGAATGTTTTCCATGATGGGATCTATATATCGCCGCGAACCGCGTTGTGCCGTTCCCGATCTCCATCCAAGCTAAGGAGAATCAAGTCGGCTTCGGGCAAATCTAGGGGGTAAGGTTCCGTTTGTCACAACATTCACAATCAGAAACCCCATCTGCGTCGCTTCCACCACAAGATCACGCAGCATCTTTTTAGTTGACAGTTCCTCATTTCTTGTGGTAAAGTATGGTGTTGTACTGATAACGTTTTCAATTCCTATTTTATTGGAGGATGGTAATGCATGCATAATTACACGAAGTACGAGCTGGAAGATCTAATCGCCGGCAAGCTGCGCCGCAATTTCGGCCGCACTGTAGAACACGCCTCCCCTATGCACATGTTCAAGGCCTGCGCTCTGGTTGTCCGCGATATCATGTCCGAGCATCAGCTGCAAACCCAACGCAAGAACGATCATGATGATGTCCGGGAGGTCCATTATCTCTCTCTGGAGTTCCTGATGGGCCGCTCCCTGGAGAAGAACGCCTATAACCTGGGCATTCTCCAGCCCTTAAAGGATGCCATCAACGAAATGGGCTTTTCCGCCGCAGATCTGTTTGACTCCGAGCCTGACGCCGGGCTGGGCAACGGCGGCCTGGGCCGCCTGGCCGCCTGCTACCTGGACTCCATGTCCACTTTGGAAATCCCCGCAACCGGCTATTCCATCTGCTATCAGCTGGGCATCTTTAAGCAGAAGATCGTTGACGGCCAGCAGGTGGAGCTGGCGGACAACTGGCTGGATATGGGCGACGCCTGGCTGATCACCAAAACCGACGAGGCTGAGCTGGTCCGCTTCGGCGGCCGGGTGATCGACCACTGGGAGAACGGCTACCATCAGGTGGAGCTGGTGGACGACACCAGTGTTCTGGCTGTGCCCCGGGATATGGAGATCGCCGGTTACAAGACCGACCACACCAACGTCCTGCGCCTGTGGGACGCAAAGTCCCCCGTCCCCGTCAACATGAACTTCTACTCCACCGGCCAGTATCTGAAGGCCGTGGAGGAACAGACCACCGCTGAGGTCATCGCGAAGGTTCTCTATCCCGCCGACAACCACTACGAAGGCAAGTCCCTGCGTCTGAAGCAGCAGTATTTCTTTGTCTCCGCCACCATTCAGTCCATTATCCACAAGCATATCGCCAAATATGGCACCCTGCACAACTTCCACGAGAAGCATGTCATCCAGATCAATGACACCCATCCCACCTGGATCATCCCCGAGATGATGCGCATCCTGATGGACGAGTACGAGTTCGGCTGGGACGAGGCATGGTATATCACCACCCACACCGTGGCCTACACCAACCACACCATTCTGGCCGAGGCCCTGGAGCATTGGCCCCAGAACCTGGTGGAGTCCCTGCTCCCCCGCGTCTTCCAGATCATCTGCGAGATCAACAACCGCTATCTGGATGAGCTGCGCTATTTCTTCAATAACGACAGCAACAAGCTCTATGAGATGGCAATCGTCTGGAATGGCGATGTGCGCATGGCCAATCTGTGCGTGGCCACCTGCTTCGCCGTCAACGGCGTTTCCGCCCTGCACTCCGATATCCTGGTGAAGGATGTCTTCCATGACGCATGGCTGCGCACACCCGAGAAGTTCCAGAATGTCACCAACGGCATTGACCATCGCCGCTGGCTGGCCGAAATCAACCCCCAGCTGAACGACCTGATCTGCCAGGTCTCCGGCAACGATGACTACCTGCTCCACCCCGCCTCCCTGGCAAACTTTGAGAAGGGCAAAGACGATCCCGCCGTTCTCACCCGCCTGGCGGAGATCAAGCGGGACAACAAGGTCGCCTTCTCCAACTATTTGCGCCGGGATTACGGTATTCTGCTGAACACGGATGCCCTCATCGACGTCCAGGCAAAGCGTCTGCACGAGTACAAGCGCCAACTGCTGAACGTCATGCACATTGTGTATCTGTATCAGCAGCTGCAGGATAATCCCAATATGGAGATGCAGCCCCGTTCCTTCCTCTTTGCCGCAAAGGCAGCCCCCGGCTACGATATGGCAAAGAAGATCATCGAGCTGATCAACTCCCTGTCCCTGCAGATCAACAGCGATCCCATCTGTAAGGATAAATTGCAGGTCTTCTTCCTGGAGAACTACCGGGTTTCCCTGGCCGAGCGCATGATCCCCGCAGCCGAGGTCTCGGAACAGATCTCCACCGCCGGCAAGGAAGCCTCCGGCACCGGCAACATGAAGTTCATGATGAACGGCGCCCTCACCATCGGCACCGAAGATGGCGCCAACGTGGAGATGCACCAGCAGGTGGGCAACGACAACATCTTCATCTTCGGCTTGACCTCTGACGAGGTGGCGGATATGAAGGTCCGGGGCTATAACTCCTATGAGTATATGATGCACAACCCCGCCATGAAGCGGGTCATCGACGCCATTGCGGCCGGCTTCTCTGACGGCAAGGGCTATTCCGAAATCACCAACAGCCTGCTCTTTGGCCAGAACGGCTCCGCAGACACCTATATGCTCCTGGCCGATTTCGCAAGCTACGTGAAACGCCAGGGCGACGTGGTGGCCGCCTATCAGGACGCGCAGTCCTGGAACCAGAAGGCGCTGATCAACATCGCCCGCTCCGGGATCTTCGCCGCAGACCGCTCGGTCTCCGACTATGCCCGGAACATCTGGAAGGTGCCCTATCGTATGTAAGTGCATCAGGTTTCCAGCATTGCATGAACAGATGAGAATATGAACAAATTGGCGTGAAATCTCGGTTTTGCGCCAATTTTTTCTCTTTTTTGAAACTGATTCTTTACTTTTTCACAGAGATTAGATATAATAGTTTTTATCTGCTTACCTGATCTTATGGAACTACCCTGGAGGAATCTCAATTTGACAGCTTTGAAACGCATTGCCGCCCTGCTCCTGGCAGGGCTATTGTTCCTGGCCGGGCTTTCCGGCTGCGCGGGGCAAGAGGAAGCCCCGGAGGGCATCACCATCGCTGCCACCACCTACCCGGTGTACCTGCTGGCCTCCGCCGTGGCGGAGGGGGCGGAGGATATCACCATCATCCCAGTGGTGAACCAGTCCGTGGCCTGTCTCCACGACTACACCCTGACCGTCACCAACATGAAGGTTTTGGAAAAAACCGACCTGATTTTGTTAAACGGCGCCGGGCTGGAGGATTTTATGGAGGACGCGCTGGTGGGAAAACCCTACATCGACTGCTCCCAGGGCATCGCCCTCCTACACGGCCATGAGCACGGGGAGGAAGAGGAATACGAGGAGGAGGTCGATCCCCACATTTGGCTGGACCCGGACCGGGCGGCTCAGATGGTGGAGAATATCGCCGCCGGGTTGGCCCAGGTGGACCCGGATCAGGCGGAGCTTTATCTCTCCAACGGGGAAGCGGAGGCCCAATCCCTCCGGACCTTGGCGGAAACCTGCCGTCAGGAGCTGGCCGGCCTTTCCTACCGCCAGCTGATCACCTTCCACGAGGGCTTCGCCTATTTTGCCGACTCCTTCGACCTGGAAATCCTGGCGGCCATTGAGGAGGAGGCGGGCAGCGAGGCCTCCGCCAGGGAAATTGTCAACATCGTGAACCTGATCCGGGAATACGACCTTCCCGTCATCTTTGTGGAGCAAAACGGCAGCGACGCCACAGCCAAGGCCATCCAGCGGGAGTGCGGTGTGGCAGTGGAGGCCCTGACCATGATGATGAACGGCCCGGAGGAATACGGTCCGGATAACAACTATGAAACCTATCTGCTGCAAAACATCCAAGTGATTAAGGAGGCGCTGAAATGAGGCCAGACAAACATCACGGAAACCGCGTCGGCTGTCACGGCGCCTGCTGTCTCCGTGTGGAAAATCTATCCATCAAATTGGGCAATGAGGTCATTCTCCACGATGTGAATTTTCACCTGCACTGCGGTGAACTGATCGCTCTCATCGGCCCCAACGGCGCGGGCAAAAGCTCCCTTCTGAAGACCGTCCTGGGGCAGATGCCCTATACCGGCTCCATCACCTTCCAGGAGTCCAACGGCCTGAAAAAGCGCCCCCGCATCGGCTATGTGCCCCAGTCCCCTACCTTTGACAAGGGCGATCCGGTCAGCGTGCTGGATCTCTTCGCGGCGTCCATCTCCAAGTGGCCGGTGTTCCTGCCCGTTCCCGCCTCCCTACGGAAAAAGGTGTCCCAGTGCCTGGAGCGGGTCCACGGGGAAGAACTGATTGACAAGCGGGTTGGCTCCCTGTCCAGCGGCGAGCTACAGCGGGTGCTGCTGGCCATGGCCCTGGAGCCCATTCCCAACATCCTGATTCTGGATGAGCCTATGAGCGGCGTGGATGTCACCGGAGAGCGCCAACTCCTGGAAATGCTGGACGAGATCCGCACGAAATATGACCTCTCCATCCTGCTCTCCACCCACGACTTCAACACCCTCCATCTGGTGGACAAGGTCATTCTACTGAAGCACCAGGTGCTGACTGTGGGCACGCCGGAGCAGGTCATGGCCTCTGACGAATTCCGCCAGGTATTTCTCACCCAATTTGGCAAAGGAGGCGCGCAATGAATCTGTGGTATGCCATCGTGGACCTGCTCCCCTTTGAGTGGGCGGAGCCTGGCTCCATGTACTTTATGAAAAACGCCCTGCTGGCGGTATTGGTGATCTCTCCCCTGTTTGGCCTGCTGTCCACCATGGTGGTCACCAACCGGATGTCCTTCTTCTCCGACGCCCTGGGCCATTCCGCCTTCACTGGCATGGCCATTGGCACCCTTTGCGGCCTGGCGGACCCCATGTATGGCGCGGTGATCTTTGCCGTCTTCCTGGCGGTGCTCTTCACGATCGTCCGCCGCCACACTAATTTGGCCTCGGACACCGTCATCGGCATGTTCTCCTCCACGGCGGTGGCCCTGGGTATATTTATCTCCACCCTGGGCGGGCAGTCCTTTACAAAGTTCAACAACCTGCTGATCGGTGACATTTTATCCGTGGAGCCGGGAAAGATTGGCTTGCTGGCGGCAATTCTACTGCTGCTGGTGGTGCTTTGGATTTTCTCCCTGAACAAGCTGATGCTCTCCGCAATCCATCCCGCCCTGGCAGACAGCCGCGGCATAGACCTGTTTTGGCAGGAACTGCTGTTCACCTCCGCCATCGCCGTGGTGGTGACCCTCTCCATGACCTGGGTGGGCCTTCTGGTGATCAACTCCCTGCTGGTGCTCCCCGGCGCCGCTGCCAGGAATCTGGCCCGGAATATGCGGGAATACCATCTGATCTCCCTGCTGGGGGCCATCCTCAGCGGCGTTGCGGGACTGATGACCAGCTACTACGCAGGCTCCTCCGCCGGCGCCTCCATCACCCTCTACCTGGCCCTGTGGTTCGTCATCACCTTCTGCCTGCGGGGGAAACAGAGCTGAACACCCGGAGGAGAACTTGATGCAGATTTTATATGAGGATCCCGCGGTCATTGTGGTTGTCAAGGAGCCGGGGCAGCTATCTGAGGCAGACGGAGGCAACCCTGACAGCCTGATAACCCGTTTAAACGCCCATTTCACCCAGCAGGGGGACTCCCCGCCCAGGCCTACCCCATCCACCGCTTAGACCGCAATGTGGGGGGCGTCATGGTTTACGCCAAGACGAAGCCTGCCGCCGCCAGGCTGTCCGAGGCCATCTGGCAGAACCTGCCGGCAAAGGAATACCTGGCCGCAGTTTACGGCCGTCCAGAGCCGTCCCGGGGCATCCTGGAGGGTCTTCTCTGGAAGGACGTGAGGAAGAACAAAACCTTTGTGGTCCACCGGATGCGGAAAGGGGTCCGGCCCGCAGTGCTGGATTACCAGGTGGTGGAATCCAAGGCTGACCGCTCCCTAGTACATATCCGCCTCCACACCGGCCGTTCCCACCAAATCCGGGTCCAGTTCGCCTCCCGGAAATGGCCCCTGGTGGGGGATGGGAAGTATGGCGCCAGGGACAACCAGGCGCTGGCCCTGTTCTCCTGCAAGCTGGCCTTTCCCCACCCCATCACTAAACAAGCCATGGAGTTTGAATCCCTCCCGGATACCCTGGGCGGGTTTTCGCTGAAGAAAACAGATCCCTGAAGGAGGTCCTTCAGGGATCTGTTGTTATAATCTTCCTCTTTCGGGCGGGTCAAGGAGCAGTGCAATATCTGAATAAGCAAGCTCCTCCCGGTCCCGTTCCTCTTTCAGCCTTGCATAAAGGGATTCCAGCATGTCTTGATGCTCCTTCGGGCAGTGGGAAATGCGATACCGGCAAGCTGCCAGCCGATTCTCCTTGAGGCTATACCCAACCGGCGCGAAGGTCAAGCGGTCCTCCCTCGCTGCAAATCCGTTATAGCTGTCAACCTGGATCCAGAACAGGTTCTTGCAGATATAGGCGTTTTCCTCTTGATATTTTTCCCGCAGCTCCCGCATATTGGCCGCCTCATCGGTGGATTTGATATGCGTCACAAAGGCGTCCCGGGTAAACCGCTCCCGCATCTCCAGCACAGAAAGGGGAGTACCCTCTTCGTCGATGAAATAGCCGTCCGTAGTCGGGTCCATAAAGACCCACTTCTGCCGCTCTTCATCGTAGATCTCCGTCACCACATGATTATCAAAATCATAGGGGGACATAGGCATGATAAACACCCGTCTTGCATAAATGCCCACGGCAAGGCAGCACCCCACCAGGATGATGGATTTATTCAAGCAATTGAGGCCATGCTCCGGATCGCCATAGCTGTAGTCCAACAGGCTCAGGGTGTCGCGCTTCACGTTGTTGGGAAACCAGGATGCGTGGGTCAGCTTTGGCGCGAAATGGTGCAAAAGCCGCCTGGCCCGTTCAAAAGAAACGCCTTCCCCGGCTATGCCCGCTAAATCATATTTCTCTACCAACTCCGGGTATTCCGGGCAGGAAAAATCATACTGGATTTTTCCCCTTGTCCCCGGCTGAAACTCACGGTTATTGAATAGAATCCCTTTATAGGCACCCAGCAGTAAATCTGTGTATTCCCTCACTTTCTGATCTGTCATAGGTTACCTCCTTGTTTGTCTCTCTCAGTCCTCTGCCTGCCAGCCCTTGCAGACGTCCACCCAGCCCAAGGCCTTGGACCAGGTTTCAAGCTCCGGTAGGGTCATCACCACCATGGAGTTATTGCTGCCGGCGGCGGGATACACCAAATCAAAGCGCTTCAGGGATTCGTCCAGATAGACCTCCACGCCCTCCTTGACCCCAAAGGGGCAGACGCCGCCGGGGGCATGGCCCACCCGGGCCTCCACCTCCCCGCCGGGAATCATCCGGGCTTTCCCCCCAAAGCGCTCCTTATACTTCCGGTTATCCACTTTGGCGTCCCCGGCCGCCACAATCAGCAGGGTGCGATCCTCGATAAAAAAGGACAAGGTCTTTGCGATGCGGGCCGGTTCACAGCCCAGGGCCTGGGCCGCCAGCTCCACTGTGGCGCTGGACTCCCCCAGCTCGTGAACCTTTCCTTCCATTTCCGTGCCTTTAAAATAGGCCTTTACCAATTCAATTGCCATACTTCTCTCTCTCTGGTCATTTGACCTTTAATTTTTCTACAAGCCCCGGGTCCGGCGTCACATAGGCGGTGGAGTAAGTCTCATAGACCACCATGCCCGGCCGGGCACCGTTGGGCTTCTTTACATATTTTACCGGAGTGTAGTCCACCGGCACATTCTGACCCTCCCGGGCCTGGGAATAGTAGGCGGCCAGTTGAGCCGCCTCGGTCAGGGACTGATTGTCCGGGGTCTCCCCCTCTGTCCACAGAATCACATGGGAGCCGTGGATCTTTTGGGTGTGCAGCCAGATGTCGCTCTTATAGGCCATTTTACAGGTCAGCTGATCGTTCTGGGTGTTGTTCCTGCCCACTGAAATCCGCATCCCCGTGGTGGAGCGGAACTCCATGGGCTTGCCCAGCGCCCGCTTGGGCTGTTTTTTTCCCTTGGGGACCTGTTTCCGCCGCAGATAGCCGGACTCCTCCAGCTCGGCGCGGATCTCATTGAGGTCCCGCTCCCCCTCTGCCTGCCTCAAAGATTGGAGCACGGATTCCAAATAGTCCAGCTCCCGCCCCCCAATGGCGAGCTGCTGGGTCAGAATGCGCTCTGCGTTCTTGGCCTTGTTGTAGTCCTTATAGTACTTGGCCGCGTTCTGCTGGGGGGTCAGCAGCGGGTCCAGGGGAATCCGGATGGCCCGATTCTCCGGATCGTAATAGTTCTCCGCCTCCAGGACTTTCATCCCCCGGGTCATCCGGTACAGGTTGGAGGTGATGATGTCACCCATCTGGCGCAGCTGCTCCCGATTTTTCGTGGCTCCCAGCTCCTTCCCCTGGTTGTTCAGCTTGCGGGCAGTGCGGTCCCGGGCGTTGGTCAGGGTTTTGATCATATCCTGGCCCAACTGGCGCACCCGCTCGTTGGTGTCCCGGCTGGCGTAGAACTGATCCAGCAGGGCAGAAAAGCTCTCAACAGGGGTCACTTCCATGGCGCTGCCATACTGCTCAATGGGGCGGTAAGTGAAATCCTTGGGCTTTCCCCCGGCGGAGAGCAGCCAGGGCCGGAATCCCCCCCTCCGGATTTTCTCAAACTCCCCTTGCAGGAACAAGAAAAGCTGCTCCCGGCCCCTCTCCCCCAGCTGGTGCAGACGGACATCCACATCTCCCCCCACCTGATAGGCCAGCTCCCGGCAAATCAAGGGGGATAGGCCATTGAAGGTGTCCAGCAGCCAGCTGGAAATCTCCGCCTCTCGGGGCATGACCGCCACCAGGGCGCGCAGCTCCTCTTCCCCAAGCTCCAGCAGGGTGGCCTTCTCCTGGGCAGGGGGCAGGTGGTAATACAACCCGGGCAGCACCTGCCGCCGGATGGACATTTCCCCATCCACCCGGCGCAGGCAATCCAAAATCCGCCCCTCGTCCCCCAACAGAATCAGATTGGAGCGGCGGTTCATGGCCTCCAAAATCAGGTGGCGCTCCACCCGGCTGCCCAGTTCATCCCGGGCCTCCAGCTTCAAATCCACCACCCGCTCCATGGGCGGCTGGGTCAGGGAAAGGATCCGGGCGTTGGTCAAGTGCTTTCTCAGCAGCATGCAAAACATAGGCGGCACCGCCGGGTTCTCCCGGTTCAGGGCGGTCAACTGGATCCTAGGGTGGGAGGGATTGGCGGTCAGCAGGAGCTTCGCATTTCCCTGATTTCCCCGGATAGCCAGGATCACCTCATCCCGGGCGGGCTGGTAGATTTTATCGATTTTACCGCCTACGACCCAATCCTGTAGCTCGGCGGTCACCGCCATCAGGCAGACCGCATCAAAGGGCATACTGGATCCCCTCCTCTCCCTCGTCCATGATGACCGCGAAAAGCTGATTCAGCCGCTCCTTCCGGCCGTTCAGGTACAGATATCCAAACAGCGCCTCCAGCGCCGTTGCCTGCATATATTCCCCCCGGGTGGCGTGCTTGGGAATCATGCCCACATGGGCATTCCGCCCCCGGCGGAACACACCGGCCTCCTCCTCGCTGAGCAGGGGGAGGATTTTCGCCGCCGCCTTTGCCTGGGCCGGGGCACAGACATAGGACACGGTCTCCCGGTGCAGGTTCTTGGCGGTGGCCTTGCCGTGGAGGCACATCCAGCTGCGCACCATGACCTCATAGACGGAATCCCCCAGGTGAGCCAGCCCTAGGCTGCTGATGGCACGGATATCGTCCGGGGCCATATGAATGGAAAAAAAATCGTGCATTTCACTTCTCCTTGATGGGCAGATTTAGATTTATTATACACGAGTTTCAAACAGATTGAAAGGGCAAAAAACCCCCGCATATAAAATTGCCCTGCCTGGGAGCCAGCCCAAACAAGGCACATCTGC
>CAYLVH010000024.1:0-20813 GCA_964387095.1 uncultured Oscillospiraceae bacterium | reverse complement strand
ATTTTTTCAAAACCGCTGTAACGAAATCAAAGTTTCTCCGTCTAACCTATGGATTTGGAAAGGTGGTGATGTTAAGGCCATGGATTTTGAAAAGCTGTATAATACCTGCTATTTAAAAGTCTATTCTTATATGATGACTTTGGCCAAAAACCAATTCCTTGCGGAGGAAATCACCCAGGAGGCCTTTTACAAGGCACTGTCCAGTAAGAACGAATTCCGAAGTGAGTCCAGCGAACTGACGTGGCTCTGCTCCATCGCGAAAAATCTGTTTTATGACGGGCTGCGAAAGAATCAAAAACTGGCCCCGGACGGCTGGGACGAGAAGTCCCCCACCCGGTCCTCCTTGGAGGACGCCCTAGCCGACGAGGAGCAGTCTTACCGCATCCATGTGATTTTACACGAGTTGGAGGAGCCGTACAAGGAAGTTTTTCAGCTGCGTATTTTTGGCGAACTTTCCTTCCATAAAATCGGCTCCCTCTTTGGAAAATCGGAAAACTGGGCACGTGTAACTTACCACCGCGCCAAATTAAAAATTCAAGAAAGGATGGAAAACGATGAATCAATGTGATCTTGTCCGGGATTTGCTCCCCCTCTATGTGGACGGCGTATGCAGCCAGACTAGCGCTGAGCTGATTGCCAAGCATACCGCCCAATGCAAGCAATGCGCCAAGCGCCTAGCGCAGTTGAAGGACCACTCTGTGGAAGCGGCGCTGCAAACGGAACGGAACAGCGTAATTGCCCGCCATGCACAGGCTACAAAGCGAAAAACCTTTCAGGTTGGAGCGATTATATCCGCCATTCTCATCGTCCCGGTTCTGGTTTGTCTGATCGTAAACCTGGTAACGGGCCATGCGCTGGACTGGTTTTTTATCGTGCTGACTTCCCTGATGGTCTTTGCGTCGCTGACGGTCATCCCCCTGATGGCAGAGCGCAAGAAGCTTGTATGGACGCTGGGCACCTTCACCGTCAGCCTGTTCCTCCTCTTTCTCACCTGTTGCGTCTATACAGGAGGCGACTGGTTTTTCGTGGCAAGCTCCTCGGTTCTATTTGGATTATCCGCCGTCTCCCTGCCCTTTGCCCTGAGAGAGCTTCCCCTTGGCTGGTTCTGGAATCACAACAAGGGGCTACTGATACTGGGCGTGGACACCCTGCTGTTTGCCCTGATGATGATTTGCATTGGCATCTTTACCGGAACCGCCGACTACTGGAAGACCGTGCTCAGTATCGCCCCCTATGTTTTAGCCATGGTCTGGGCCTCCTTCCTGTGGTTCCGATATGTCAAGCTGAACGGCTATTTCAAGGCCGGAGTCTTTACAGCTGTTTTAGGCGCCTATCTTTTTTCCGCCGACCCCCTCTTAAATCACTGGCTGGGCTACGACACCGATTGGCCAGTTATGCATTTGACCCAGTGGAATGCACAGGCCATTGACGGGAACATCAGTTGGCTGATCCTGCTGGTTTGCGGCGTGGTGGGGCTGCTGCTGGTAGTCATGGGCGTTGTTCGGGCCATAAAAAGCCGCTAAGATAGCATGAATTGACAAACTGCCGCACAGTGATTCTACTGTGCGGCAATTTTTGTTTGCTTATTGGTTTTCCAGTTCCTCTGTCAAGGTGCAGATCTCGTCAATCAGACTCCCGATATACTCGATGGTGGCCAGCAGCGGAGCATCGGTAGTGATATCCACCTTTGCCAGCTTGGCAAGGCCCACGGAATCCAAGGTGCTGCCCGCAGCCAGCACCTTTTTCCAATCCTCAACCGCCGGCTGGCCCTCAGCCTCAATGCGCTTGCAGACCTGGGTCGCAATCGTAAGCCCGGCGCTATATGTGTAGGAATAGAGACCCATATAGTAATGGGGCTGGCGCATCCAGGTCAGCTCGGCGCCCTCAGGCAGCTCCACGGCATCCCCCCAGAATTTTTCCAGGGTCTCCCGCATGATGCGGCTTAAGGTCTCCGCCTGGACGCTGCCCCCTGCGTCCACGATTTGATAGACCTCCCGCTGGTAGGCAGCCTCCAGCAGGTGGGTAACGAAATTGTGGTAATAGGTATTGCTGACCATGCAGGACAGCACCCACCGGCGGAACCGCTTATCCGGGTTGGTTTTCAGGAGATAATGGGCCATCAGCAGCTCATTCATGGTGGAGGGCGCCTCCACAAAGTAGGTGGAAACATCGGTGTCAAAAATGGACTGGCAGCTGTTGCAGGACTTGAAGTGTCCAGCGTGGCCTAGCTCATGGACCAGGGTAAACACATCTGCCATCCGGTTATTCCAGGACATCAAGATAAAGGAGCCCTTGCCGTAGGGGGTTTCGCAGAAGCCGCCGGTGGATTTGCCGTGGTTCTGGGCGAAGTCGATCCAACGGTTCTCATAGGCCTCCCGGACCATGGCAACGTAATCTTCTCCCAGGATGGAGAGGCCCTGCTCGATATACGCTTTGGAGCCTTCTATGGTGACCTTGGGGTCATACTCCGGATCAACGGCGATTTTTAGGTCCGCATAGGTCATCTTATCCAGGCCGTGGACCTTTTGCAGCAGCTTCGCGTACTTGCGCATATGGGGCGCTAACTTTTCCATAATCAGGTCGATCTGGCGGTGATACATCTCCTGGGTGACCTTTTGGGGGAAGAGCAAGCTATCGAACACAGAGTCAAATCCCCTCAGGGTGGCCAGGGTCTTTTCCTTTTGCACCTGGGCATGATAGGCGGCGGCAGTCACATGCTCATACTCCCGGATCTTCTCATGGAAGGCGGCAAAGGCAGCACGCCGGACCGCTGTATTGCTCTCATAGGAATAGTCATTCTCATAGAGCGCGTAGCTCAGGGGATACTCCCGGCCCTCCACAGTAAAGGAGTCAAATTTCATATCCGCCATCTTAGCCAGGTTGTAGATCTGATAGGGGGCATCCAGGGTCTGGGACAGCGCGGCCAGAGCCCGCTCTGTCGCCGGATGAAGCTGGTGGGGCTTTTGCCAGAGCAGATCCCGCAAATAACCCTGATTCTGCTCCGTCTGGGCAATAGACGCCTGCAAAACCGCCTCCGGTTGGGCGGTGATCTCAGTTTCAAGGAAACTCAGCTCAGCGGACACGTCAGAGAGCAGGCGGTTAATCTGAGCCTCCAGGGCCTGATTGTGGACATCGGAGAAATCCACAGAGACCGCCAGCTCAACATAAGCACCAGTCAGCCCCATCAGCTCCTGAAGGGCCCGCAGATCATCCAGGCAGGAATTGATAATCTCCGGCGTGGTCAATCTACCCCGATACCCCTCCATGCGGTGCGCCAGGGCTTTTAGCCTGTCCGCGTCCGCGTACAGGTCCTCCTCAGTGGGATAAATCAGGGACAGATCCCAGGTTTCCTCCACAGGGACCTGGCTGCGTCTTACAAGTTTCATACTTCCATCTTCTCCTTTCGGGTGATCCTTTTATCGCCTCTCCCAGACAGAAATGGCCTGAACCCCAGGCAGGGTTCAGGCCTGAATGCTGTGATTCAATCAATTAGCCTCAGCAGTGACCTGCTTCAAAGCCCGGGCCAACTGGTCGGGACAGGATGTGGGGCGTTTTCCGCAGTGAATCCCCTCCAGCCGCTGGATAACATCCTCAACCTTCATTCCCTTAACCAGGTATCCAATTCCCTGTAGGTTTCCGTTGCAGCCGCCCACAACAGACAGATCGGTTACAATGCCATCCTCAACGCTGATCTGCATCAGCTGGGAACAGACTCCCTTGGGGCGATAAGTATAAGTCATAACAAGTCCTCCGTTTCATCTACATAAGTTTCAAGCGTCTTCTGAAGCAATGCCACCGCGTCTTCCATCTCCTCGGGATGGTTGCCAGGGCTGACCATACCAATGGTGAACTGCTCACCAATGGCAATGGCAGGGAAAAAGAAGTCACTGTGCTCCGCATCATTCGCAATATTGACAGGGGTGTTGCACAGTCTGGCCATCTGAGCCAGGTGGGTGTTCCGCTCCCGGTCATTGGTGGCAATCACCACATAATCGTTGTTGTGGTCAATAATATCCGCGCTCAGCGGCATGCGCCGAAGGATGCTGCAAACTCCTTGCTTTTCCAGCTCCTCCAACTCCGGGCAAATCTCAGGCGCAACTACGCTGATCTTGAAGTGAAACTGCATCAGAGTTTTTACCCGGCTACAAGCCAACTGCCCGCCGCCGCACACCAAAATCTGTTTTCCAGTGGTTCTCTGGAAAACAGGAAAGAGTTCTTTCTTTATCACAAAACTGCACCTCCCAACTAAAAACTCAATCGCTTCGATACAAAACTTGTTCTCCCCATATTATAAGCGAAATCTCCACCGGAATCAAGGAAAAAACATGGGTTAAAAACTTGACAACCTATGTGGAAAACAGATAGAATAGTAAAATGAATATACTTTGAAAAGAGGAACCAATCATGTCTGTTGATTATCAGTGGTTCGCCGACATGGAAGCCAGAATCCCAACCGGTGAGGTACGCACCCGTTTTGCCCCCTCCCCCACGGGTTATATGCATGTTGGCAATTTGCGCACCGCACTCTATACCTATCTAATTGCTCGCCATGCCCACGGCAAGTTTATCCTTCGCATTGAGGACACAGATCAAAAGCGGAAGGTGGAGGATGCCGTGGCTGTCATTAAGCGGACCATGGACGCCTGCGGCCTGGACTACGACGAAGGCCCCGATGTGGGCGGCCCGGTTGCCCCTTATGTGCAGACGGAGCGTCAGGGCTTCTACAAGAAGTACGCTGAACTGCTGATTGAGCGCGGCAAGGCCTACCGCTGCTTCTGCTCGGAAGAGCGCCTGGCCCAGCTCCACGGGGCGGATCCCAATGCCAAATATGACCGCCACTGCCTGAGCCTAACCCAGGAGGAAATCGATGCAAAGCTGGCCGCTGGTGAGCCTTATGTCATCCGCCAGCTGATTCCAGAGGGCACCACCACCTTCTCCGATGCCGTCTACGGCGAAATCATCGTGGACAACGCCGACCTGGACGACCAGGTCCTCATCAAGTCTGACGGACTGCCCACCTACAACTTTGCCAACGTCATTGACGACCATCTCATGGGCATCACCCATGTGGTGCGTGGGAGCGAATATCTCTCCTCCGCCCCCAAATACAACCTGCTCTACGAGGCCTTTGGCTGGGAGATCCCCACCTATATCCATTGCGCCTCCGTTATGATCACGGATCCGGAGACCAAGGCTGTCCGCAAGATGTCCAAGCGGCACGGCGACCCCTCCTATGAGGATCTGGTGTGCGCCGGTTATTTATCCCCCGCCATTGTGAACTATGTCGCCCTGCTGGGCTGGTCCCCCAAGGGCGAGCTGGCTGAGAAGGAATTCTTCACCATGCCTGAGCTGATCGAGGCCTTCGAGGTGTCCAGCATTTCTAAGTCCCCCTCTGCCTTTGACTTGGAAAAGCTGAACTACTTCAACAGCGCCTATCTCAAGGCGCTTGACCCTGCTGCCTTCGCCGCCATGGCTGAGCCTTATCTGCGCTCTGTTATCACCAATCCCTCCATCGACACAGGCCTCATTGCCCCCCTGATCCAGACCCGTATCTCCACCCTTGGGGAGATCCCTGCTATGGTGGACTTTATCGCCGCCCTGCCGGAATATGGCGTTGAGCTTTATTCCAACAAGAAGAACAAACTGACCCCTGAAATCTCTCGGGAAATCCTGAGGCAGGAGCTGGCTGCCGTTGAATCCATTCAGAACTGGACCTACGACGCCATTCATGACGCGCTGTACGACCTGGCGGAGAAAATGGCAGAGGACCAGGGCGCCAAGCTGAACAAGATGGTGGGCAAGGTCATGTGGCCCATCCGGATCGCCGTGGCCGGCAAGGCTGTCACCCCCGGCGGCGCCGTTGAACTATGCCAGATCCTTGGAAAGGATGAGACCATCCGCCGCGTGAAGCTGGGTCTGGAAAAACTGGAGGGCTGAGCATGGCAAAGGGTAAAAAGCGCGAAAAGCGCCCGAATTATGTTGGCTCCAAGTCTGAGCGGGCCAAGCAACAAGAGCAATGGGACCGCATCCATCCCAACAGCAAAAAGAAGACCGTCTATTTGGATGACGCCCCCCTGCTGATGTTTGCGGTGCTGTTCATTTGGGCGATTTTTTTGGTGTTTAACTATTACACCTATAACAATATGGCTCTAATGTTCCCTGTGACTGTGATTGCGCTATGCCTAATCGCATTGCTGCATATGGCCAGCCCCAAGCGTTGGATCAAGTCCGGGCGCCTCCGCCGCACCGTCATGTATGTCCTATTCCTTGTAATCACTTTTTCAATTGCCATCTTGGTGTATATCTTCCGGTATGACATTGTAATTCCAATGTCAGAGTTTTTTTAACCCCCAATAGACACCTAAGCATATTACGGCCTGCGGATTTTGGTCCGCAGGCCGTTCAACGCATCTACCAATCCTATGTAAAGGCCGGATTTTATTCCCGTCTCAGCGCCTCGATTGGGCTCAGGTTCGAGGCCTTGACAGCAGGGATCAAGCCAAACACAATGCCAATGAGGGTGGAGAAAGCCACGGCAACCACAATGGCGCCGACGCTGATGGCTGTGGGCGCGGAGGTGACACTGCTGATCACCTGAGCCATGACAATGCCCGCGATCACACCCAGAACACCGCCCATGCAGGTCAACACGGCTGCTTCGGTGAGAAACTGCCACAGGATACGGCTCTTCTTGGCCCCAATGGCCTTTTTCAGGCCGATCTCCTTGGTTCGCTCAGTCACGGTCACCAGCATGATGTTCATGACTCCGATACCTCCCACAAGCAGGGAGATTCCCGCGATCCAGAGCAGCTGCATATTCGTGTTAGAGGCCAACTCCTGGAGCTGCTTGGCCTGCTCCATCACATCCTCGCTGAGATAGGAGAAGTCGGAGTCCTCCCCCACCTGTAGATTTCCATTGAGGATATCCGCAGTCTTCTGGCCAGCTGTGGTCATGTCGTCGGTACTGGTGCAGCGGACCGCAATATTTTGGGGCTCATCATATTGAAAGGCCGCAGGCCACATGGTGCTGGGCAGGAAAACCGTGCCGCCAGAGGTGTCAGCATAGAGATAATATTCCGTGATGCTGTTGATAACCGGCTCATACTGGGAGTCCAGCGCCACCAGACCCACCACGGTATAGGGTTCGCTGCTGATCTCAATCTTCTGGCCGATGGGGTTCTGTCCCGCAAACAGCGCGTTTGCCGCGCTTTGATCCAGCAGAACCACCTTGCGGAACTGTTCAAAATCGCTGTCCACAAAGCCTCGGCCCAGATAGACCGAATAGCCATAGACATCCTGATAGTTGCCGTCAATGCCACGGATGGTGCCGCTGAAGGACGTATTCTGATAGTAAATGCCATCGGTATATGTGCGCTCCGTGTACAGGGATGCGGATTCTACCCCGCTGAGATCCGCGATTTTCTGACGAGTATCCTCGCTGATCACCGGGATACCCGCCGGCAGAGAAGTCCAGGCCATATCCACAGGATAGCCCCCTTGGGCCAGAGTGACCTCCACCACATTGTTGCCGGCTCCCACCAGATTTTGTTTAATCTGCTCATTGGTTCCCTTGATGGTGGAAACAATGGCGATGATGGAGGCAATGCCGATGATAACTCCCAGCATGGTCAGAAGGGAGCGCAGCTTATGTCCCCAGATTCCTTGAAAGGACAAACGGATATTTTCAAGCATAATAGCGCACCTCCTTAATAATAGTAGCCTTCCATGCCGGCATACAGCTCAGAGATATCAGCTTCCACGGCCTTTGCGCCTTCCTTGACGTTGGTTCCATAGGGGAAGGCCACATAGTCATCTATGGTCAGGCCGGACTTGATCTCGGTATAGCTGCCCCAAAGGCTCATACCCGTGGAGACATAGCGCTTGACTAAGGTGCCCTCCTCCTCCACATAGACATAGCTCTTGCCGTTCTCTGTGCGGATAAAGGTATTTTGCAGGTAGAGGCCGGATTTTTCCTGGCCCTCGGGGGAATAGTAGATTTCCGCGTAGTCCCCCTCGTTCAGGTTCTCTTCGCCGCTGACCTCAACAGTGAAGGGATACATGGAAATATTGGTGTTGCCTCCGCTATAATAGTAATAGTAGTTATTGTCAGTAGAGGGATAGTCGGAAATCCAGGTGATGACCCCTTGGCAGGTGACATAGGATTGGCCATAGACATTGATGTCCACAGTCTGCCCCACATAGACGCCGTCCAGGTCAAATTCCCCCAGAACCGCGTTGATGGTATAGCTGCCTTCCGCAGAAATTTTAATCAGAGGGTCACTCTCGCTGATAGCATCAGCATCCTCCAACAGGACAACCGTGCCGTCGATCTCACTGTAAACAGTATTGTTTTCCGCCTCCTGCTTCAGCTGCTCATAATCCAGCTTGGACTGGCGGATGTCCAGCTCCAGGCTGCGGATCTCCTGTTCCTTATCCGAGAGCATTTTGGCCAGCTCTGTGGCTGTATAGACAATCCCCTCATCATAGTAGCCAGTGGGGCCAGACTGGACCTGCTCCTCCTCTTCCTCCTCCGGCGGTGCGGGAAGGGGGGCAGACAGCGTGACCTCCGTGCCATTGACGGACATGGAGAGGATAGTATAGGTGTAGCTGCCATCCACACACTGGATTTGCAGCTTCAAGGTGCTGTAATCCATAACCGGCGTTGTCGCAGCTGGCGGCGTGGTCTCCGGAATTTCGGTTTCTTCCGGACGCTCCGAAGTCTCGGGATTCTCCGGCTCCGTCGGGGTGCTCTCCTCCGGTGTTTCCGGTACAGTTGAAATCCCCGCAGGCATTCTCAAGATCACATAGGCATCATTTCTGCCCTGGGACAGCTGAACCAACGTATCCTCATCAAAGGCTCCGCCGTTGAACTGCTCCATTGCGGACCACGCAAACACATAGGGATCAGCCTGGGTTCCGCTGCCGCTGGTGGGCTTCAAGGTGTAAGTCACCGTGGGCTGGGTGGTTGTAGAGGTTATCCCAGTATCAATGACATGGTACTGTCTGCTGCCGGGAATGGCAACCCCCGCCCGATAGGTCTTGATGGTGGCGAGCTCCTTATTTGCCGCCTCCAGGTCCAGCTCCTGCTGCTGGATGGCCAATTCCGCCCGGTCGATATCCAGCTGGGTCAGGGTACTGTCATAGGAAAACAAGGGATCCCCCTTGCTGACCTCTTGGCCCTGGGTGACATAAATCTCTGCCAGCTCCTGAGTGGTGGACAGGTAAACCGTTTGCAGGTCCCTGGCGGAGATCACGCCGTCGGACTCGGTTTGGTCGCCCCAATAGTCCGTCATGGTAATATCCCACAGGGAGTAGACATTCACATGGGTGCTGTGGGCATTCTGACAGAAGGCGACCCAACCGGCCGCAGCGGCAATCACCACAGCAACCACGATCACAATGGCGATGACACGGCGAGACTTTTTCGTCTTTTTCGCACTGGCTCTAGGGCGAGGCGCGGTCTGTGTCTTTCTTTCCATATTCTCATTCACAGATCATTCACCTCCCCGTGATCTCCCTCGTTTTCCTCATCGCTGGTGGTTAAAACACCGTCGCGAATATAGTAAATCTTATCTGCTTCCCGGGCGACGTCCTCCGCATGGGTAATCATCAGAATCGTGATGCCTTCACCATTGAGCCTGCGGAAGATATCCATGATCTGCTGACCGGAGGCGCTGTCCAGCGCGCCGGTAGGCTCATCCGCCAGGAGAATCTTCGGCCCTCCCGCAATGGCACGGGCGATGGCCACTCTCTGGCGCTGACCGCCGGAAAGTTGGTTGGGTTTGAATTGCATGCGGTCTGACAGGCCCACCTTTTCCAACATGGCAGCGGCCCGCTCCCGGCGCTCCTTCTTATACATCCCCCGATAAACCAGGGGCAGGGCCACGTTGTCCAGGGCAGTCAGCCCGTTGAGCAGCTCCGCGTTCTGGAAGACGAATCCCAGGGTGCGGTTGCGCAGCTCAGCCAGCTTGTTATCCGAGAGGCCGTTGATTTTCCGCTCGCAGAGACTCAGTTCCCCGGAGGTGGGCGTATCTAGGCAGCCGATCAGGTTCATCAGGGTGGTCTTGCCGGAGCCGGAGGGCCCCATGATGGCGATATACTCCCCAGGATCCATATGGAAGGAGATATTTTTCAGGACGGGAACCGGGGTCTTTCCGATGTAGTGATCCTTGCAAAGGTCTTTGCATTCCAGAATCATAAACCGTCCCCCCTTTTTATTCTACCTCAACCATATTGCCGTCCTGGTCAACAATGTAGTCAACGCCGTTCTCATCCAGATAGTGCTGAACACCATCCTCATCTAGGTAGAACTCTCCCGTCGCCTGCTCCGCACCCGCTTCATCATAGACGCTTTCTTCGTCATAAACACCTTCCTCGTCATAGAAGATGTCTTCATCGCCGCTGATGTACAGGTCCGTGGTGACATCCTCAAAATAGGTGTCATCATACTTGACCACAGCCTGTCCCTCGGAAAGTCCCTCCTCAGGGAAGGCGATATAATCGTCGACAGTCAGGCCGCTGAGCACCTCATAGGTGTCCGTATCCGTATCGTACTCACCCAGATCCAAGGGCAGCTTTGCCAGCTTATCATTGGCATTCGCGCCCCAGGCATAGGCGCTTCCGTCCTCCTCGTAGGCGATATAGTAGGAGGGCAGCCACAGGCCGTCTCCGTCTCCGCCTAAATTCGGCTCGATGTAGACATGCTGGCCCATGAGCATATCCTGGCTGTCATCCAGCTCCACATAGAAGTTATACTTGGAGGCCGATTCCCCGGTGTCCCCGTAATAATAGCTTTCGGTATCCTCCTCCGCCGTGCTGCCGGTTTCAATCTCAGAAACCACACCGTACCAGACATCCTCGTTGATCCGGGAGCGAATCACCACATCCTCCCCCACATAGAGCTCCTGGACATTCAGCTCGTTCGCTGTCCCCTTGATGCGATAGGTGTCCGTATCCTGAACTGTGATATAGGCGGTGGGATCCTCCTCGTCAATAGCCTGTACCACGCCGGACAGCTCTGCCGTCACCTCAGTGTCCTCCAGGGAAGCCCGGAGCTTCTCCAATTCCGCCTGCTTTACCTTCAGATTATACTCCGCTTCCTCCTGATCCTTCTGGATGGTCTGGATTTGCAGCGTATAGGACAGCTGCTCGCTGCTGGAGGCAGCCTTTTTATCCTTCTCCAGCTGGGTGATCTGGCTTTGATAGTTTGTGATGCTGTTTTGCAGCTGGTCGATCTCCAGCTGGGCAGCGTCCACCGAAAGCTGTAGGGCATCCACATCATAGGAGAACAGCACGTCCCCTTCGTTCACATAGTCCCCCACTTCCACAAACCGCTTCTGAAGGGTCTTGTTGCTATCCCGGGCCACCTTCAGGACATTTTTTGACTCCACAATGCCGGTATAGGCGTTGACTCCGGACAAGTCCAGCCCCAACAGCATACTCACAGACTGGACAGAGGCGGCATTCTCCGTAGAGCTGCCGCAGGCCGTCAGGCCAAAGGCGCATGCCGCCGCCAACATCAGCGAAGCAGAGCGCAGAGGGATCCTCCCCCTGGAACCATGTTTCACATTCATAAATTACCTCCCTCTCTCGGATCTTGATCCTCCACAATTGAATTTCATTTATTTGGAAAACGAAATTCTATGATTATTTAAATTATACCATCGTTCTTTGAAAGAATCTTGTAAAACTATTTCTTTTTTTCTTAATTTTTTCTTAATTACTGTAGATTCTTCTTGAACCGGCGAATTTCGACTTTTTCGTAGAAAGTTTTCTCCTTATTTATGAATTTGTGATTGCCCTGGGGGGTGAAATGCTTTAAAATATAGCTGAGAGTTTACAGAACGGAGGTACATTTATGGAACTGCGTAATTTTGGCTTTGGCTGCATGCGCCTGCCCAAAAAGGGCGACCAGGTGGATTACCAGGAGTTCACCCGCATGGTGGACAAATTCATGGCCGAAGGCTTTACTTATTTTGACACTGCCCATGTTTATCTCGGCGGTCAGAGCGAAACCGCCCTGCGGGACTGCCTGGTGAAGCGCTATCCCAGGGATTCCTTCCAGCTGACCAATAAGCTGTCCGGCAGCTGCTGGAAGACGGAAGCGGACATCCTACCCTTCTTCCAGTCCCAGCTGGAGGCCTGCGGCGTCACCTATTTCGACTACTATTTGATGCACGCGCAGAACGCGGAGTCCGACAAGCGTTACACTGCGGAGCACGCCTATGAGGTGTGCAGCCGCCTGAAGGCAGAGGGCAAAATCCGTCATCTCGGCATCTCCTTTCACGACTCGGCCCAGGTTCTGGATCACATCCTCTCCTCCCACCCGGAGATAGAGGTGGTGCAGATTCAGTTCAACTATGTGGATTATGAGGACGCCACAGTGCAGAGCCGTCAGTGCTATCAGGTCTGCCGCAAGTACAACAAGCCCGTTTTGATTATGGAGCCTGTCAAGGGCGGCAGCCTCATCAATCTTCCCGCCGATGCCCAGGCCGTGCTGGACAAGCTCCAGGGTGGCAGCAACGCCAGCTACGCCATCCGCTTTGCCGCCAGCTTTGATGGCGTTATGATGGTGCTCTCCGGCATGAGCAATCTGGCCCAGATGGAGGACAACCTGAGCTTTATGAAGGAGTTCAAGCCCCTGACCCAGGAGGAGTTTGACGCCATCGCCCAGGTGCGCCAGATCTTCTGGGAGCAGGATTTGATCCCCTGCACCGCCTGTCACTACTGCACCGAAGGCTGCCCCAGACAGATCCCCATCCCGGAGCTTTTCGCCTGCCTGAACGCGGTAAAGCAGCACCGGGAATACGAGCTGCCTAAGGCTGGGGGGAAGGCCTCCTCCTGCGTCAAGTGTGGCAAGTGTGAGGATATCTGCCCGCAGCATCTCCATGTCCGCCGCCTGCTGAACACGGCGGCCGCAGAATTTGAAGGCTAATCAGCTATGGTACAGATCCCCTCTGTCTGCCGCCTTTCCGGCAACCTCCTAAAGCTGTTGGCCTTAGTCACCATGACCATTGACCATGTGGGCCTAGAACTAATGGGAAATTTCATCCCCTTCCGCATCATCGGACGGCTGGCCTTTCCCCTCTTCGCCTATATGATCGCCGAGGGCTGCCGTTGCACCCATAACAGAAAAAAATATTTTCTGGGTGTGTTCCTATTGGGGCTGCTATGTCAGGCGGCCTACTTTCTGGCTGAGGGCAGCATCTATCAGGGCATCCTGATGACCTTCAGCATGTCCATCCTGATTATTTACTCCATTCAATGGGCCAAGCAGAGAAAGCAACCTGCTGCCCTATTGCTGCCGGTGGCAGCGCTGTTTGCGGCGGCTATCATATGTATCGTCCTTCCCAAACTGCTCCCAGGTACAGATTTTGCCGTGGATTACGGCTACTGGGGCGTATTGTTGCCGGTGCTGATTTCCCTGTCTGACAATGACTGGGGTAAATTGGCTTTGACCGCCATTGGACTAGTGCTGGTTAGCCTCTATCTAGGGTGGATCCAGTGGTTTTCTCTCATCGCCCTGATTCCCCTGGCACTATACAGCGGCAAGCGGGGGAAATATAAGCTGAAATGGCTCTTTTATATCTATTATCCCGCCCATTTGGCAGTGATTTATTTAATTTCCCTGGTGATTTAAGGCAGGGGAAACAAGTAAAGACCTCTCAGCGCACACAGCCGTGCGGCGGAGGTCTTTTCTTCTTTTAAATGATCTTGTAGTGGGGCATTTCCTCTCCAAACATCCAGCATCGTAGGCAATCGTCCAGGAACACCACTGCCAGGGACAGCAAACACCAAAACATGGAAAACAGCGGGCAGACCTGCCCCATAAAATTCCCCGGCTGGCTGCTGTAATCCCAGATGTTCATGCCCAAATGTTTATTCAGCAGCAGCCCAGTCAAAAATTCCGCCACCGTCACCATCACGCCTCCCAGGATCCCCTGAAGCCACAGCGGTATTTCCCAGGAAATCCAATTATCCATTCCGCCGATCAGGATGAACAATCCTCCGCCCAGCAGCGCCATGGTCCAATGGGTATACCCCCGGAAAAGCACCTCGATCAACCCGTAGCACCAGCCGCCAAACAGATACAGCGTCAGCCCCTTCACCAGATGAAGCCCCAGATTCTTCCATTCCATTCTCTTTCTCCTCCGCCCTGTTTTTCCTAGTATGTCCGAATGCTCGAATTCCATTACAGCAAAGGAGGTGGAAAAGGAAGGAAACATCTATTTCCTCATTCGCTATTTATATTTTTTGAAACCAACATAGCGGTATTGCTCCAGACATTCTCCGCCTGGGAAGCCAGGCACACACTTTCCCGGCCGTCGTAGATATACAGGCTGTCTCCAGAGATATACAGGACATCGCCGCTTTCCAAACGAAGGAAATCCGTGACCTGGCTGGCAATGAACTCCTCCGCACCATCAGAACGGATTAGCTTTAAGCCCCGGCCATAATAATAGGAGAAGCGGTCGCTGTCCGTATAGGCAAGA
Source organism: uncultured Oscillospiraceae bacterium (assembly GCA_964387095.1). Classification (GTDB taxonomy): domain Bacteria; phylum Bacillota; class Clostridia; order Oscillospirales; family Oscillospiraceae; genus JAJQBJ01. The sequence goes on along the minus strand of CAYLVH010000024.1, from coordinate 6,321 downwards.
ATGGAGCCGTCCTCATAGATGGACAGGTCAGAGAGGACAACGTCTGACGCCAGGCAGGTAACCACGCCATCCTTCCAGAGAAACAGGTCGCCCTGGTCATCATTTACATTGGCGCCGTAATAGACACAGCCCTCAACCGGATCTACCTCGGCTAGCACTCCGTTATCTGTGAGAATCCCAAAGGCTCCCACTGTGCCATCGCTGACAGTGGCCACGGCCAAAGCACCGCTGCTCTCACTCAGGAACATCTCATCACCCAGCAAAGACAGCTCCGCATAGCCGGTGTTCCAGGCAGTGCTCAGACTGTCAGCTGCTTGGAGGGACAGCTTGACCGGCGTGCTCTGTCCTGCCCCGATGCAGTAATTCTCTTTGCCAATATCCAGGTAGAATAGATCATAGATATTCCAAATGGAACCCAAATCCTCTATACCCACAGGCGTTACACTTTCGGGCGTATTGTACAGGAGCACGTTTCCGAAAACACCCCAGGCAAGCGCATTGTCGCAGATCAGGGTGGAGGCACCCTCCCGGAAGAGGTACAGAGCATACAGAGGAATATCATATTCCCCAGATTGCAGCTCCTCCCGCAGCTGGATGCGATCTGCCACGCTGTTATAGGCATCCACCGCCTGGTTGAAGGCATCGTAATCATAGATATATCCATCCACATCGTAGGCAAAACAGAACTCCGGCCATTCACCGTCATAGTGCAGGCCATAGGTTTCTGCCATGGCTTGCAGGGCGGCAGCAATTTCGTTGGTCACCACGATGTAGCCGTCCTCGTTGGCTTGGGGGCCATAGGTATCCACAAAGCTCTGGATGGTGGGGTCGCTGGCATACTGAATGACGGCATTCTCCATGGAAGTTTGCCAAAAATTGAGGGGTTGTGTACAGGAGGTGTATATCTCGCTGTAACTGCTCAGGTCACTGTCATAGGACAGGGGCTGATAGGCATAGACTTCAATGGTATAGTCCTCCGGCTCAGGCACCGTAATCCCTGCGTCATCCGCAGCATAGCTGTCCTCCACATAGTCATAGGGGCTGACTGCCGCGCCCTGGTTTACGATGTAATAGAACCCATCCTGGGTCATCAAGGGGACATAGCCCTGGCCAAGGTCAATGGGAGCGTGATCCAGACTTACAATGGCCAGATAGCTGTTCCAATCCGCGTCCTGGTTCGCCACCAGGATCTCATCCAGCCCGTTATAGACATCAATATAGCTGTAATTTTGGGCCAGCAGCTGGGCGGTACCTGGCTCATACAGACTGCCACAATAAAGGGCATTTCCACCATCGTCCCGGATCTCATAGGCAAGGCGGCCCCCCTCCTTGGACTCGTCCAGATAGAATGCGGTGACGTTTCCGGCGATCCAGGCGGTTTCAGTGCCGTCAAATTGATAGAGGCTGCCCTGGGGATTCAGGTAGACCGCCCGGCCGTCCTCCAAGATCCAGCACTGATCCAGGTCCACGTTGGTGGCAATGACCTGAATATACTGGTTATTTTTGGAGGAGGTGCCCTTCAGCCGGGCATATTCTGCCCGGCACAGGGTTCCGGTTCCCCCGTAGTAGTCCACCTGGGTAAAGTAATAAACATACGTCCCATCCTCAGTGAAGGTGACCATCCCGCCATTGTAGGTGCCATATACGCCGCTGCCCAGCTCTGTGGGATTCTTGTCCTCCAAACTGCTCAGCAGCTCATATTTGCCATCCGATAGGTATATATAGTAGGCCCCCTCGCCGCTGGCGGGGGTACTCCGCAGCTCCAGGATGAAAAACGCCGCCCCGCCCAGCAGCAACACCAGGACAGGGATCAGGATAAATCGCCAGACAGGCTTCTTCTTTTCGCCCTCCTTACGCTGCTTTTTCCGGTTCTCTTCCTGTTTCAAATCCACATTATGGGAAGGCGTCTCCTCTGGCCGGTAGACAAAGGTCTCCTCTTGCTTTTGGGACGGTTGGGCTGCCTGCTGATAGGGCCGCAGATCCAAGCCGCAGGACGCACAAAAGTTGCTGTCACCGGCATGATTCGCGCCACATCTGGGACAAATCACTGAGATTCCTCCATTTCACTTTCTAACTTTCTATATCTGTTTGGGAGGTTTGTGTATTTAGTTTATGAAAGAATACCTTTGCTGTCAAGAGCAGGATCGGACTATTTCTCAGTCCCCTGCTTCCGGGTTTTCAGGGGCTCCTCCGGTTTTTCTTCCAAAAAATGGGACCGCTCCCCCTTTACTTTTGAAAAAAAATTTATATAATTGAACTAAGATGCATAACATAACTGTAAACGGAGTGAACCAAATGAAAATTAAGCTGAATCCCGACGAAGAGGTGGTCAAACTCATCAAGGACGGCCTGAAACGCACCGGTGGCTATTGCCCCTGCCGCCTTCAGCGCACCGAAGAAAATAAATGCATGTGTCAGGAATTCCGACAGCAGATCGCTGACCCGGAGTTTGAAGGCTTTTGCCACTGTATGCTCTATTACAAAGAGCGCTGAATAGAAAGGAGACTGCACAATGGCAATTTTAACAATCACAGAAGCGAACTTCCAGGATGAGGTTCTCAACTCCAAGCTCCCAGTTCTTGTGGACTTCTGGGCAGCCTGGTGCGGCCCTTGCCGCATGCTCTCCCCCGTTGTGGACAGCATCGCCCAGGAATATGACGGTAAGGTCAAAGTGGGAAAGGTGAACGTAGATGAAGAAATGGACCTGGCAATGCGCTTCCAGGTGGCCAGCATCCCCACCCTGCTGGTATTTAAGGACGGCCAGGTCGTGAACCAATCCGCAGGCGTGATCTCCAAAGAACAGGTGGCAGCCCTCATCAAATAAACGGCATCATAAGCCCGGAAAGCATTACAGCTTTCCGGGCTTGTCTTTCCTCACTCCGGTTTTTGATTTTCAATGCCGCTGATAAAGATCGTACATAGCGTGTCGATAAACCCTTTTTCCGGCACATCACAGTCGATCCCCTGCACCACGTTATATAAAATAATGTGGGAGTTCAGCGCGCCAAAGAAAACGGTTACGGCCGTATTCAGATCCACGTCCGGGCGCAGGGTACCGTTACTCTGTAAGGGGGTCAGGAAGGAAATCATGTTGCTGCGGGCCACGGAGAAGGATTTTTCATAGTAGACGGTTCCAAACTCCGAGAACTTGTTGGAATCCCGCATGACGGAGCCCAAGAAAGCGGTGCGGTCCTTATCATGGGAGAGGGCCATATAACTTGTGGCGATATTGCGGACGACCTGCTTCCAGTCGTCGTTATTGATCCCCAGCTCCTCCCGGGAGGGAGGATTGGCATGGGTGTAGACCTGAAGCACCTGGAAGAACAGATCCTCCTTGCTGGAGCAATACTGATACAGGGCCGCCTTGGAAAAGCCCATCTCCTCCGCAATATCATCCATTGTGGTGCCCTCAAAGCCCCGGGCTCCGAAGAGGGAAAGCGCCACTTTGGTGATCTCCTTCTTGCGGCGGTCGTATTCCGGGCGCATCCGGGCCACCTCCGGAATGTTTAGGGAATTGAACAGTTGCTTCTTTCCTTCAAAATATAAGTAAATCGTGGAAGGGGAAATATGTGCCTCCCGGGCAATATCAATGATCTTCGTTTCCGCATAGCCTTTTCTCAAAAAAACAGCGGTGGCTGCGGCTTCAATTCGGGCTTTCAGCTCTGCTTTTCTGCGCTCATTTGTCATAACCGTTCGGTCTCCTTTGATTTTCATATTGTTATTTAATCACAGTTCACCCCATTTTGTCAATTTCGATTCTGGTAAATTTAGCTATCATTCTTGAAATATTTTCCCTCGGATGCTATGATAACAGTATCAGCGACGTAGATAGGAGTTTTTTCATGGAGAACACAATTAAAACATTACAGGAATGGGTGGACGAAAGCCAGAGGATTGTATTTTTTGGCGGCGCCGGGGTCTCCACCGAGAGCAACATTCCCGACTTCCGCAGTGTGGACGGACTGTATAACCAGAAATATGAAGTTCCCCCGGAGACCATCCTCAGCCTCAGCTACTTCATGCGGAAAACGTTGGATTTTTTCCGGTTCTACCGGGACAAGATGCTATATCTGGACGCAGAGCCAAACGCTGCCCACCACAAACTGGCAGAGCTGGAACAGGTGGGCAAACTGACGGCGGTGGTCACTCAAAACGTGGATGGCCTCCACCAGAAGGCGGGGAGCAAAGCGGTCTATGAGCTTCACGGTTCCGTCCTGCGGAACTACTGTACGAGCTGCCATAAGGCCTTCCCCGTTCAGATCGTGAAGAACAATGACGGCATCCCCCGCTGTGAGTGCGGCGGCATCATCAAGCCGGACGTGGTGCTCTACGAGGAGGAGCTAGACGATAAGGTCGTCTCCGGAGCCATCCACCACATCCGCCAGGCGGATATGCTTATCGTAGGTGGCACCAGCTTAGCCGTCTACCCCGCGGCGGGGCTGATCAACTATTACCGGGGGAACCGGCTGGTCCTGGTGAACCTACAACCCACCCCCTATGACAACCAGGCTGATCTCATCGTCACCGGCCGCATCGGAGAGGTTTTCTCACAGATCCAAGTCCGCTGAACTAGGACAAACGCCCGACATCTTCGTTTCGATGTCAGGCGTTTTTATTATAAAATCACAATGGTGATGCCATTGTTATAGCGCTCCAAGTCCTCGTCCCTCCTGAGTTCCGGGCACCGGAAAAAGGCCGCCCGAGTCTCCTCCTCAAAGATGGAGAACTTTTCGCCGGGAATCACAGCTTGAAGCTGCCCAGCGGCCCGCTGCTGATTCAGCTTCTGCCGGGCAGCGGTGCGAATCTTCCCTCCGGTGCCGGAGGAGCCGTACCCATGGATGAACTTCACCGCCCCATAGCCCATGCGGGAGCTGGTGACCAGGGCAACAGCCATCTGCTGCAGGGCAACCTGTACGGTGGGCTTTCCAAACTCCAGATTGACCACCCGCAGTCCCTTATCCGTTGTCATGACCCCCGCTCCAGCTTGAGCCATGCTTGGAAAAGCCGCAGGCCATCGGCGGTATTCTCGGGGTTATAGGCGGGATCCACCATCCGCTCGGGGTGCCACTGGACCCCCCAGACCGGCTTCCCCTCCAGATAGGCCCCTTCCAGGACGCCATCCTCCGACCATTGACAGGGAATGAACCCCTGGCCCAGCTCATCCACCGCCTGATGATGGTAGGAGTTCACCACCGGCTCCGGGCCATAAAGATCCGCAAGGAAGCTCCCAGGGGTAGTTTTGGTTCTATGGTACTTTGTCTCCTTCACCGTGCAGTGGACCTCCCGCTTCTCATCCGGCAAGTCCTGGATCAGGGTACCGCCCAGCGCTGTATTCAACAGCTGAATGCCCCGGCAGATACCTAGAATCGGCTTGCTGGTTTCCAGGAAATGCTTGGCAACGGCCAACTCAGCCAGGTCTCGGGCCTCATCGATAAAGGTGGAAACCCCCAGATCCTCCTGGTGGAAATACTTTGGCAGGATATCCCCGCCGCCAGCCAGGATCAGGCCGTCGTACTGCGCACACCCCTCTAAACTCGGGCAATGGATTGCTGTTGGCTCCGCGCCGCAAAGAGAAACCGCTTTACAGTACAGGGGCGCGCCCTCATCGGAGCAGGAAATCAAAATCTTCAATACAAAAAACTCCCTTCTATTTGTTTTTATCAGTATATGACCCCCGCAGAAAAAAAGCAAGGCATAACCCCATATTGATTTTATTTTTTCCTTCCCTTATAATGGACGGAGAAAACCAAAAAGAGGGATGTACGATGGCATATTTTGAAAAGGACTGGTTTATGCGCCAGCTGAAGCTCTGCGTTGACATGGCTGCTTCCATGATCCTGGGCAAGGAATTTTCCCCCTATCAGCTCAGCAGTCAGGATCCCACGACGCCCGCTGACCAGCTGCACGTTCGGATCGTGACCCTGCTGAATCAGGGGGATACCAACGGGGCGGAGGATGTGCTCTTCGACTCCGTAGACCCGGAGGACATGGACATCTACCATGTGGGTCTGGACTTCTATGACCGGCTGAACCAGATGACCGACCGTGAACTGGCCGAAGTGGACTTCTCCCGTGAAGAAATCCGGGAAGGACTCGCCGATTTTTCCGCAGAATACGGTTGCGATGGCCTGTTTGACGAACTGAATCTGAGCTGGCCTGAATCTTAGCCCGGACAGGCAGAAAGTGGGGCTCTCGACAACCTGACGACAATATCCTTTCATAAAACACAAAAATCTTCATATTATACCTGTTTTTCACAATGCATTTTTCCTGGGATCTGGTATGATTGTATTGCGCAAAAGAAATGAAAGGTGTAACCGG
>CAYLVH010000023.1:7048-21857 GCA_964387095.1 uncultured Oscillospiraceae bacterium | reverse complement strand
TCTCTTTTCTTCCAGACTATTTCCGACAAACTGCGTCAGCAGTGCAGTTTGTCCTCCGCCCTGTCGGCAACTTGCGATTAATCCACTGCGTCGCTGGCACGCATAGCCTGGATTGTCTTCCCAATCAGGTCATCCAGTTCCAAGCCCAGCATTTCCGCGCCTCGCTGGATCACCTCCCGGGAACAGCCCGCTGCAAACTTCTTATCCTTATACTTCTTGCGAACAGACTTGACTTCCAGATCGCTGACGCTCTTGGAGGGGCGCATGATGGCCGCAGCGCCGATCAACCCGGTCAACTCATCCACGGCGTACAGCACCTTCTCCATCTGGTGCTGGGGCTGAATATCCACGGTCAGCAGATAGCCGTGGCTGGCGGCAGCATGGATCAGCCGCTCATCGATGCCATGCTCCCGCATGATCTCCTGCTCCTTGATGCAGTGCTGGTCAGGCCATTGCTCAAAATCCAGGTCATGCAGAATGCCAACGGCCTGCCAAAAATCAGCCTCATCGCCATAGCCCAGCTCATTTGCAAACCAGCGGAGCACATCCCCCACAATGCGTCCGTGCTTCTGATGGAACTCACCCTTATTATATTCCGTCAACAGGTTGTATGCCTCTTCTGGTGTGGGAATCATATTTTCATCTCTCCTTTAATCAATCAGCAAATAGGGGCGTGGACAGATAGCGATCGCCGGTATCAGGCAGCAAGGTCACAATTGTCTTACCCTTGTTCTCAGGGCGCTTTGCCAGCTGAATGGCGGCCCAAACCGCGGCGCCGGCAGAGATGCCCACCAGGATGCCCTCTTTGCGGCCCACCAGTTTCCCGGTGGCAAAGGCGTCCTCATTCTCAACGGAGATAATCTCATCATAGACCTTGGTGTCCAGCACCCGGGGCACAAAGCCTGCACCGATGCCCTGAATCTCATGCGCACCGGAGAATCCCTTGGACAGGACGGGTGAACTTGCAGGCTCCACGGCGATCACCTTTATAACAGCCTTTTTCTCCTTCAGATAGGCGCCCACGCCGGTGATGGTTCCGCCGGTTCCCACGCCGGCCACAAATAAATCCACTCGGCCTTCCGTGTCCTCCCAGATTTCAGGACCGGTGGCAGCCTTGTGAGCAGCGGGATTTGCAGGATTGTCAAACTGCCCCGGAATAAAGCCGCCGGGAATCTCCTTTGCCAGTTCCTCAGCCTTGGCAATGGCGCCCTTCATGCCCTTTGCGCCCTCGGTCAGGACCAACTCCGCACCATAGGCCTTCATCAGTTGGCGGCGCTCCACGCTCATGGTTTCAGGCATCACAATGATGATCCGATAGCCCCGGGCTGCCGCCACAGAGGCCAAGCCAATACCGGTGTTGCCAGAGGTGGGCTCAATGATGACAGAGCCTTCCTTCAGCAGACCCTTGGCCTCAGCATCGTCAATCATTGCCTTGGCAATCCGGTCCTTCACAGAACCAGCGGAGTTAAAATACTCCAACTTGCCCAGAATCTTTGCCTCTAGGCCAAACGTCTTTTCAATGTGCGTCAGCTCCAGCAGCGGGGTTCGGCCGATCAGCTGATCGGCGGACGTATAGATCTTACTCATGTGAGAGACCTCCTTCAAATTTGCCTCCGTTCCACCGTACTTCTTTATGGGATTTCTAGGTATTATAGTACCGCAATTTTCCCTTGTCAATAGGATTTCGAAAATCCCAGATTTGATTTCCCATCAACCCTATTATATTTATATGATAGGGTAAAAAGGAGGGAGATTATGATGATCTCAACCAGGAGCCGGTATGCGCTGCGGGTACTGATGGATTTGGCCGAGCATGACATCGGGAGTTACATCCCGCTGAAAGAGATCGCTCAGCGCCAGGAAATCTCGGAAAAGTATTTGGAAAGCATTATCAAAGTGTTGGTTCGCAGCGGCGACTTGGAGGGCGTCCGGGGAAAAGGCGGCGGTTACCGCCTGACCCGTTCCCCAGATCAATATTCCGTGAGTAAAATTCTCCGCATCATGGAGGACGGCCTAGCTCCTATGGCCTGCCTGGGGGAGAATGCAAAGCCCTGCCCTCGGGCCGCAACCTGCCGCACCCTTGGCATGTGGACAGAGCTTTATGATCTGGTTTCCGGTTTCTTAGACAATAAGACCGTGGCCGATTTGATGGCCAGCAACCAGGATGACAACGACTAAGTGATCTAATAAAGCTGACCGCCTGGGATGCAGACGGCCGCATTACTTTCACCTGTTTGGCAGACGGCCCCCCGCCCTGTGCAAAATGGGAGACAGGGGCTTATAGATAATAAAGCAAATAACAGCATCCAGCAGCCCCTTTACGAAGGTAAAGGGCAGGTTGAAAATAGTCAGGCAAGCAAACAGGCCGTTGACTCCGGGCATGATAGCCTGATACATCCCAATGATCTCATCCAAGGGCAGGCCATAGAACTTCACATAGGCGGGATAAACCACGAAGTAGTTCAGCGGCACAGAGCAAACCGCCATGACCAGGCAGCCCACCAGGGCACCCAGGACGGCATTCTTCCGGGTCTTCTTATGCCGATAAATCAGGCCGGCGGGCACCACGAAAAAGCAGCCCAGGAGGAAATTGCACAGCTCGCCAGTGCCAGCGGAAGCCGTCCCCTTGAACAAAATATGTAGCAGGTTTTTCAGCAGCTCAACCACCACACCGGAAACAGGCCCCAACGCGAAGGTGGACAGCAGGGCTGGCAGGTCGGAAATATCCATTTTGATAAAGGGCGGCATCAGCGGCACCGAAAATTCGATGAACATCAGCACAAATGCCACAGCCGACAGCATGGCGGTTACGGTAATACTGCGGATATTGGTTCTCATAAAATAACAGCCCCCAGTGTTCAGATTTGCTTCCAGGCAATAACAACGCCTGAAAGAATTTCTTCCTTCAGGCAAAAAAGATGCGCAAACACATTCCGTTGCTTCTTTCATCCAGACTTTAACTGTCGGTATCGGAATTCCACCGATTCAGCCCGAAGGCTCGCGGACTTTACCGCCGGTGGGGACTTGCACCCCGCCCTGAAGCATGATTTAGTTGACGGTCTTATTATAGCAGGCGGCAGGAAAATCGCAAGTGCTTTCCCTCCCTTTTAAGAATTTATTCTGACTCCAACAGGTTATGCTGCTTCAGAAATCCCACAAAGGTCTCCACGTCCTTGGTCAGTTGTTCCACAGGGACCTCCGCTTCAAAGAGGTGATCCAGCTTCAGCACCAGCTCTGTGACAGTATAGTCCCCCTTACTCAGCTGATCCCACAAAAACGCTCCGGAGAATCCCAGTTGAATGGCCTGGGGAAATTCCTCTCTCCGGGCGCCTACCGCCTTTACAATATAATAATCCTTGTTGACCTGGGTCATTTCAAATCCATCTTTCAGTTTCATGGCTTATCATTCCTTTCAAGCAGGGGCAAGGCCCATAGCAGTTGACGGTTATTATCATACGAGCAACACAGAAATTTGTCAAGCTGCCTCAATTGGGCATATTTCCATTTTTTCAAATTTTCACTTGTCTAAATCCCTCTTTTCGCTTATGATAGTATCAGTATTTCATCAGAGACGTTCTGACATGAAACACCCATCAATTTAGGAGGATTTTAACATGAACTGTCATGGCATTGAGGTTCCCATCAAAAACCTACCCAAGCTGGACCCCGAATTTATTCCCATTATGAAGTTCAATCGGGCTTTCCTGCAAACCGCCAAAAAGCCCGTATCCATTGCCATTGAGCGGGCCGACGGCCAAATGGCCACCGCCCACACCTTTATTCACGGCACCCCTGAAATGGCTGAGGCCGACAATTACTATGTGGACCGCTTGGTCAAGGTGGTGCTGTGGCTAAAGGGCGGCTACAAGATCTATGTCTCCGGTGACGAAGGCATCTACCAATATTTGAAGCAGGCCTATTCCCTCCAGGGCAGCCGTTCCTTTGACTTCACCTTCATGAGCGAAGTCTTTGAGGTCCCTTTCCAGGTTGTGTACTGCGACAAAGTTCCCGAGGCCAAGGATGCCCCCAAGGCCATGGGCGGCCACATGGAAGGCTGCCGCATCGGCTTTGACGCCGGGGGAAGCGACCGCAAGGTCTCCGCTGTCATTGATGGGGAATCTGTCTTCTCCGAGGAGGTTGTCTGGTTCCCCAAGCTGAACTCTGACCCCAGCTATCACTATCAGGGGATTGTGGACGCCCTGAAATCCGCAGCCGCACATATGCCCCGGGTGGATGCCGTAGGTGTGTCCTCCGCCGGCATCTTTATCAACAACTGCCCCATGAACTCCTCCCTGTTCCTCAACGTTCCCCTTGAGCATCGGCACAGCCCTGAGGTCAAAACCGTCTTTATTCGCGCCATTACGGACACCTTTGGCGACATTCCCTATGAAGTCATCAACGACGGCGACGTCTCCGCGCTAGCGGGAACCATAAGCCTGGGCGAGAACAACGTCCTGGGCATCGCCATGGGCACCAGCGAGGCCGCTGGCTTTGTGGACGAAAAGGGCCGCATCACCGGCTGGCTGAACGAGCTGGCATTTGTCCCCGTGGACGCTGCTCCCAACGCCATGGTGGACGAGTGGTCCGGCGATATCGGCTGCGGCGTCAAGTATTTCTCCCAGGACGGCGTCATTAAGCTGGCCCCCCGGGCCGGCATTGAGTTGGACGAATCCCTGTCCCCCGCCGAAAAGCTGAAGGTGGTTCAGGCCCTGATGCAGGAAGATTCCCCCGCTGCCATTGACGTATACACCTCCATCGGCACCTACCTAGGCCACACCCTGGCCTGTTACTATGATATGTACCAGTGCAAGCATGTCCTGTTGCTGGGCCGTGTCATGTCCGGCAAGGGCGGCGATATCATTTTGGCCGAGGCCAAGCGGGTTCTGGCCGACGAATACCCCGAGCTGAATGGCAAGATCTTCCCCACCCTGCCCGACGAAAGCTTCCGCCGCGTGGGCCAGTCTGCTGCCGCCGCCAGCCTCCCCGCCCTTCGGTAATTTACCGCTCCTCTACAAAGTAGGTTCCGTTCCCTTTTGCGCTTGTTTTGCCATAGGTTCGACCCCGGAGCCAGACCTCTTCAATAACTGATTCCCTTTTTGGGACGTTAAATCGCCGTTTCGGGAAACCGAAACGGCGATTTTAACACTTAGAGAGCAGAGACAATCAGGCCGATGATGAGAAACAATAGCCCTGCGACAAAGTCGGACACCAGCCGGCAACAGGTCTTTTCCTCTTTTTCCAGTTCCCCAAAGGAAACCACTTTTTCGTCCACGAAGTCTACTATATCATGGGCGCGGATCTTGGTTTTCTTTTTCTTCTGCCAGTGCTCCATCAAGTGACGGACACTGACACCATCCAAACTCAGATAGCTGAACCAGGAAAGAATCAGCAGGATCAGCCCAAGCGCAGAAAAACCATAGCCAACTCCCCGAACGCCCTTGTCAATAAACCGATTCCACAGCAGGGTCAACACCACTACAACAAGCGATTTAAAGCCGATCATGTACAGCGTTGGCCGTATCATATACTTTTGACGGTACATCTGCCGCAGATTTTTCATGGCCATCCTTACTTGAGTTCCTTCTGATATTGATCGAGTTCCTTCTGATTGCCGTACACAAAGTGGCCGGGCTTGATCTCAAACCAAATAGGTCCATCCTGAGAATAATCATGGATGCTGGAATCATAGACAACCAGCTTCTTCTGCTTTTCCAGAATGGGATCGGGCACAGGAACTGCGGACAACAGCGCCTTTGTATAGGGGTGCAGGGGGTTGAGGAACAGTTCCTCAGCCTCAGCCAGCTCCACGATACGGCCCTTGTAAATAACGGCGATCCGGTCGGAAATAAAGCGGACAACGGACAGATCATGGGCGATAAACAGATACGTCAGACCTCTGTTCTTCTTCAGCTTGTTCAGCAGATTCAGGACCTGCGCACGAATGGACACGTCCAGGGCGGAGATGGGCTCATCTGCCACCACGAATTCAGGCTCCATAATCAGAGCACGGGCAATGCCGATACGCTGACGCTGGCCGCCGGAGAACTCGTGGGGGAAGCGGGACGCGAACTCAGGTAGCAGGCCCACCTCGTGCAGAGCGGCCTGAACCTTGGTCGCACGATCCTTCTCATCCTTGTACATCTTGAAGTTGATCAGGCCCTCAGAGATAATATAATCAACCTTGGCCCGCTCATTCAGAGAGGCCTGGGGATCCTGGAAGATCATCTGCATCTTGCGGATGACCTCACGGTCCAGCTCCTTGGAGATCTTGCCGTTGATCTTCTGCCCCTTGAAATAGATTTCGCCGGCAGAAGTGGGGTTAATCCGGACAATGGCACGGCCAATGGTGGTCTTGCCAGAGCCGGACTCGCCCACCAGAGAGAAGGTTTCGCCCTTATAAATATCAAAGTTGACATGATCGACAGCCACGAACTTCTTGCGGCCGGAACCGAAGGTGATTTGAAGATCTTTTACTTCAATCAGTTTTTCTCTTTCGCTCATCTCCATCACCCCTCCTGATACTTACCGCGAATAATTTCTTTGAAGTGTGTAATGTTGGCAGGACGATCAAACTTGGGGCAGCGGGGGTCCAGATACCAGGTCTTCGCCTTATGGGTGGGCGTGATATCAAAATAGGGAGGCTCCTTCACAAAGTCAATCGCCAGGGCGTATTTATTACGGGGCGCGAACGCGTCACCCTCAATCACGTTGTACAGATTGGGGGGTGTTCCCTCGATAGTGGAGAGCTCCTCGCCCTTGGTGCCCAGCTGGGGCAGTGCGGATAGCAGCGCCCACGTGTAGGGATGCCATGCGTCATAGAAGATCTCTTCGGCAGTGCCGATCTCCACCAGCTGACCGGCATACATAACCGCAATGCGGTCAGCCACGTTTGCGACAACGCCCAGGTCATGGGTGATGTAGATAACGGTCATGCCCAGCTCCTCCTTCAGGGAGCGGACCAGATCCAGAATCTGCGCCTGGATGGTCACGTCCAGAGCAGTGGTGGGCTCATCGCAGATCAGAATCTGCGGATGGCAGGCGCAGGCAATTGCGATCACGACCCTCTGGCGCATGCCGCCGGAGAACTCATGGGGATACTGCTTATAGCGCTTTTCCGGGGAGGGGATGCCCACCTTTTCCAGCATCCTGATTGTCTCGGCCTTGGCCTCAGCGCCCTTCAAGCCACGATGCAGCTCAATGGACTCCTGAATCTGCTTGCCCACGGTTTTCAGAGGATTCAGGGAAGTCATGGGGTCCTGCATCACCATGGAAATCTTCTTGCCCCGGATGCCCTTCCAGTCCTTATCAGTCTTATATTGAGAGACATCCTTGCCCTCGAAAGTGATGGAGCCGCCAACAACGCTGCCGTTCTTATCCAACATGCCTAGGAAGGACTTTGTGAACACAGACTTGCCGGAGCCGGACTCGCCCACGATGGCCAGTGTCTCGCCTTCATACAAATCCAGGGAGCATTTGCGGATTGCTTTCAGCTTTCTGCCCCGCATGGAGAACTGGATTTCCACGTCCTTTGCGGACAAAATGACATTGCTATTTTCCATTTTGTCGCCTCCTTAAACGTGGTTGCGGGGATCAGCCGCATCCGAGAATGCGTTGCCCACCAGGTAGAATGTGACGGTGATCACAGAGACAATCACTGCCGGGAAGATCAGCAAATAGGGATAATCCAGGAAGTAGTTTCTCGCGTTTCTCAGCAGGATGCCCAGGGACGGGGTGTTTACGTCTAAGCCCAGTCCCAAGTAGGACAGGGTGGACTCCAGCGCGATGGTGTTGGGGATGGACAGCGCCAGACGCAGGATAATCACGCTGACCAAATAAGGCAGTATGTTCTTGGTCAAAATCCGGAACAGCGGGGTGCCCAGGCAACGGGACGCCAGGTTATACTCCCGGTCACGATACATAATGCAGAGGTTCCGGACATTACGCGCCATAGCCAGCCAGCCAAAGGCGATCAGGGACATAGCCATGACCCAGAAGGTCTGACCAACCAGAAGGGCGATCAGGGTCAGATAAATGATACGGGGCACGTTGTCGATGAGATTATACAGCTCGGTGAAGAAGCGGTCCAGGGAACGGACATAGCCCCACACCAGGCCAATGGCCACGCCGATAATCATTTCACCCAGGGCCACGATTGCCGCCAGCTGAATGGAAATACGGCTCGCATACCATACCTGGCACCAGTAGTCACGGCCAATGTTATCTGTACCAAACCAGTACTCGCCGTTGGGGGAGATAAATGCCTTGGAGGTATCCGCAACCAGGCTTGCATAGTCATACTTGCCGATTGCCAGAGCCACGAAGGTGAAGATAAACAGCGCAATAAAGACGATGGCCAGGACAACGGTGACCTTCTTTTTCAGAAAGTTCCGGAACACGGAACCCCAATAAGAGTAATTGGAATAGCCGATGCTCTCTGCCTGTTCCGCGGAGTACGGAACGAAGTAGAAAAGTTCGTCCTCATTTTCCACGACAGTTTTTGTTTCTTTCTCAGCCATTTATCTTCCACCTCCTTTTCCAGTCAGGGAGATTCTGGGATCGATGAGCATCATCAGGATATCGCCCAGGAAAACGCCCAGGATACCCAGGGCAGCATACAGAATAACAAGGGTCTGCACCACATTCAGGTCATACCGCTGAATCGCATCCGTCAGCAGGGGACCCATACCGGGAACGGAGAAGAACCGCTCTACCAGCAGGGAGCCGCCGATGGTCAGCAGGAAAGAGGCGGGCAGATATTGCGCCAGGGGCACAAACGCGTTCCTCAGAACGTGACCCGTCATAATCTGCCGATTCGGCACGCCCTTGACTCTAGCCAGCTTAATGTAGTCCTTGTTGATCTCATCCACCATGTAGCGCCGGGTCCATAGGGCATAGCCCGCAATGGACGCAAGGCATAAGCAGGTGATGGGGAGGACTGAGGAAAGGCCTGTGTTGGTACGGGTGGAATACATGGAGGGCAGCCCTAACAAGCGGGAGCCAATCACCAATACAAGCGAGTACGAAACCAGACTTGGGACGGCGTTGACGAAGACCGTGTAGGCGGTACCAACATGATCCATAATCCGATCCTTAAAGATCGTCTGCAAAATGCCAAGCACGACGCCAAGTACCAGAGAGATACACAGAGCGATGATACCGAGTCTCATGGAGACGGCGAACTTATCGCCAATGACCGTTGTGACGGCGATACCGGACTGAATCCGTCTGGAAACGCCAAAGTCAAAGGTCGCCAGATCAGCATAGAAGTTAATCAACTGTACACCGATGGGATCCAGCAGGCCAGCTGCCCTCAATGCGTCATTCTTCTGCTCGTCCGTAAACTTCATAAGCTGCTCTTCTGTAAAGAAGTAGTCCGTAGGAAGCATACGCATTAGCAGAAAAACAATCGTGGCAATCAGGAGAACGGTAATCAGGCCCTGTAGCAGTCGTTTGACCGTATATTTTGCCATTGCCATAATTCATCATCCTTTATAGAGAAGCCGCTCAATTCCGGCTTCCCGTCAATTCCGGTCTCCCGGTTCCGGGGAACCCCGGAACCGGGAGTGGTTAAATGTTGGTTTTGCGCGGGGAAATTAGCTGTTATATTCGGCTGCGAAAGCCTCATAGTCCTCGGTGGTGTAACCGTTCACGTTGGTCTCCCAGTTCAAATAGCGGTTAGACTGGATGCCATATGCAGCTCTGATCTTGGAGTAATCATTGATCTTGGTCTCCTGCCACTGGATGTCGTAGTACATGGGGATGCCGCCCAGGCAGTGCTGGATCATATAGGCCTCCGCCTCAGCAAAGGCCGCATAACGGGCATCCAGATCATCGTTGATTGCGTTGGCTTCCTCCACCATCTCAGTGAAGGTCTGATACTCAGCGATCAGCTCCTCGGAGTAAGCGGTAGAGGGGTCATCATAGAAGTCGTTGATGCAGGAATAATTTACGGAATAATAAGCGTTGGCGTCGCCGAAGGTCTCCTGGAACAGGTAGTTCTCAGGATCACCGTAGTCAGCGCCCCAACCGTTGATATAGATGGAGGCCAGGCGGGGAGTACGAACCTCGGTCGACAGAGAGGAGACATAGGTGCAGATATTCAGCGTAACATAGTCGTCGCCCAGGGAGTCAGAGAAGCACTGCGCCAGCACGTTTGCGTTGTCCAGAGCGGTCTGAGAGGAAGCAGCAATGTAGTAGTCAATCTCCACGGGAAACTCCACGCCCAGCGCGGTCAGCTCCTCAATGGCCTGCTGCTTATACTCCTCCGCCTTGTCAGCGTCCAGACGGACCATGGTCTCACCATTGTACTCGCCCAGGCCCAGGTTCTGCCTGACCAGTTCCGTGTAGTCAGTGCCGTCAGAGGTGTAAACCAAGCCACTCATGGTGTAGAAGTTGTTCTCCACGGTCAGGGGGTTGATGGCGTTGATGCGAGAATAATAGCTGCTGAGATCCAAGCCATAGTACCAGGACAGGCGGAACGCCTCGTTGGCGATGGCGGTGTTCCAATTGGTGTCGGCAGTGCCATCCTCATTATTCTTATTAAAGCAGAAGTGCATCTGATAAGAATACTTGGTGGGCAGCTTCTCGGTGATCATCTCATACTCCTCGCCGCCGTTGCTGACAATGGTGGCCAGAGTGGACTCATTCAGGTCAACGTTGTCAATCTCACCGGTCTGATACAGCTGATATGCCACGTTCGTGTCGTCAACCATCTTAACGGTAACGGAGTTGAAGCGGGTATACTCATCATTGCCCCACCACAGGGGGTTGGGTTCAAAGACCTTTTCATTTCCGTTGATGTACTCAGTCAGGATGTAGGGTCCGCAATACCACATGGTCTCATTGGTGCACCCCCGGAAGCCTTCCACACCCAGCTCGTCGATGAGCGCCTGAGAGGCGGGATACAGGCAGGCATAGGTGGCGACTGTGTCAAAGTAGGGCAGGGCGGTGGTGCAGTGGTAAACCACCGTGTAGTCGTCGGGGGTCTCAATGCCCACCATGCTCATGAAGTCTTCAGTGGTCAGAGCCAGAGCTTCATCTTCCCTGCCCTCATCCACCAGGGACTGCGTATAGAGATTGTACTCCTTTGCGCCCTCGATCATGTCGTTGGGCATGGAAGTGTTGCTGTTTTCATTCTTGGCCGCGTTCAGGACCCACTCCAGGCCGGTGACAAAGTCAGCGGAGGTCAGGTCAGCCTGCTTCTCGCCGTTAATATCAACCCAGCAGAGACCCTCACGCAGGGTAAAGGTCCAGGTCAAGCCGTCGTCATCGCTGCCCCAGCTCTCAGCCAGGCAGGCCACCAAGTTGCCCTTGGTGTCGTTGGTCAGCAGGCCGTCAACCAGGTTGGTGGTGACATAGAAGTCCGTTGCCTGCTGGCTATACAGGACGTTCAGAGACTCAACCTCACGGGCCGCAGTCTCATAGGTCACCAGGTCGGTGATGGCATTTTCAGAGGTGTCAACATTAATTGTGACATCTCCGCTCCCGGAATTGTCGCTACTGCCACCGCCACAAGCTGCCAGAGACAGCATCATGGCCAGCGCCAGCGCAAAGGCTAAAAACTTTTTCATATTTTTTCCTCCTTGTTTTTTTCTATAACTAATTACTGCCTAATAGGGAATAATACCATCCATTCTACATTCCAGTAGAATGAAAATGGAGGTTCCTCCATTGGGTAGTAATACGTTATACACATTTTATTATTATCTTCATACACGAATTGTGTATAAATACGCAAAAAGGCTTCTGTCCCCGCGCACTTGCGGGAATAAAAGCCATATTCCACCTTCATTCTCCTTGCTGCACATTCGGCCCGGAATTGCACCTATGGAGTGAGTACATTCTCAAATTTTTTTCAGATTTTCTCGGTTTTTGGTCACGGGAATTCAGCCCGGAGGGATCGGCTTTTTATACCGAAACTAACATGGTTGCATTATATCATTATTCACATAAAAATGCAATCTTTTTTATTGAGTTTGCAATTTTTCCAGTGCATTCCGAAAAAAGTCACCTTTTGTCATGGGAATTCCCTCTAAAAACGAAGGAACTCCTTCATCTTTAGCCATTTTGCAGCTTAAAAAGTAAAATCAGCAGAGATCTCCAGCGCTTAAATGCATCATTTCTTGCAAACAAATATCGTCTATGCATACCCAAGTCCCTTCAAAAATTGAGAAGGGCCGCTTCGCCTGCGGACGAAGCGGCCCCAAGTCAACCAAGTTTTCGCTCTGCAAAGAAATTACTCTGCAAAAGCTGCGTAGTCCTCGGTGGTGTAACCATTGGAGTTGGTCTCATAGTTGATGTAGCGATAGTTCTGGAGGCCGAACATGGCATTGATGCGGCTGTAATCGTTGATATTGGTCAGCTGCCATTCCACATCCAGATACAACGGCACAACCAGTGCGTGCTGAATCATATAAGCCTCCGCTTCCGCATAGGCCGCGTAACGGGCGTCCAAATCATCGGTGATCTCGTTGGCCAGGGCCACCATCTCAGTGAACTCGATGTAGGTGGCGATCAGCTCAGGAGCGTCAGCCTCGGTCAGCTCATTGATGGCGGAATAGTTTTCGGAATAGTAGGCGTTGTCATCCCCGTAGGTCTCCTGGAACAGGTAGTTCTGAGGATCGCCATAGTCAGCGCCCCAACCGTTGATATAGAAGGAGGCCAGGCGGGGAATACGAACCTCCTGAGCCAGGGAGGAAACATAGGTCTTGATGTTCAGGACAATGTAGTCATCCCCGAAGCAGTCCTGGAAAATCTGCTTCAAAACGTTTGCGGTGTCCAGGTCAGTCTGGTTGCTGGCTGCGATATAATAGTCCACCGTGACGGGGAAGGTGACGCCCTGGGCAGTCAGCTCCTCCATGGCCTGCTCCTTGTACTGCGCGCCCAATTCCGCGTCGTACTTCATGGGCGTCTCGCCGTCAGACTCGTCCAGGCCCAGGTTCGCAATTACCAGATCGGTGTAATCCGTGCCGTCGGAGGTGTAAACCAAGCCAGGCATGGTGTAGGTGTTGCTCTCGCACTTCAAAGGATTGATGGCATTATAGCGCTTATAGTAGTCGGTCATATTCAGCGCATAATACCAGCTCAGGCGGAAGGCCTCGTTGGCAACCGCGGTGTTCCAGTTGGTGTCGGGAGTGCCATCCTCATTATTCTTATTATAGCAGAAGTGGAAGTCGTAGGCGTACTTGGTAGGACGCTTTTCCACGAGATAATCATGGAAAGGATTGCTCTCATCCTCATAGATGGTCTTCAGGTTGGACTCGGTCAAGTCAACGTTGTCGATCTCGCCGGTCTGGTACAGCTGGAACGCCACGTTCAGGTCGTCGACCATCTTGATGGTGACGGAGTTGAAGCGGGTGTTCTCCTCCGCACCCCACCAAGTGGGATTCGGCTCAAGGACCTTTTCATTGCCGTTGATGTACTCAGTCAGAATGTAGGGTCCGCAATACCACATGGTCTCGTTGGTGCAGGCCCGGAAGTCATCTACACCCAGCTCCTCAATCAGAGCAGCAGAGGCAGGATACAGGCAGGCGTAGGTTGCCACGGTATCGAAGTAGGGCTTCTCACTGATGCAGGTATAGACCACGGTGTAATCATCCGGGGTGTCGATGCCCACCATGCTCAGGAAGGTCTCGTTGTCGGGAGCCAGGGCCTTAGCCTCTTCCTCGTCCAAGCTGGCAGTGTAGTCATAATAATCCTTGGCGCCCACAATCATCTCATTGGGCATAGAGGTGTTGGCCGCATTGTTTTTGGCAGCGTTCAGCACCCATTCCAAGCCAGTGACAAAGTCTGCGGAGGTCAGGTCAGCCATTTCCTGGCCGTTGATATCCACCCACTTGACACCCTCACGCAGGTGGAAGGTCCAGGTCACGCCGTTGTCCGTGGTCTCCCAGCTCTCCGCCAGGCTGGCCACCAGCTTGCCCTCAGAGTCAGCGCTGAGCAGGCCGTCGATCAAGTTGGTGGTGACGTTAAAGTCCGTTGCCTTCTGGCTGTATAGGATGTTCAGACTCTCAACCTCACGGTTGGTGAGCTCATAGGTGACCAAATCGGTGATGGCGTCTCCCGAAGTCTCAGTGGCCGTCGTATCTTCAGTCTCCTCAGGAGCGTTGGTCCCATCGCCGCAGGCTGCCATGGACAGCACCATGGCCAGAGCCAGCATAAATGCAATCAACTTTTTCATATGTATCCTCCTTTTCTCTTTTATAACTAATTACCACCCGAGGGAGGCGCCTCCACCCTTGAACAGCAATTTGCTATACATGGTAAATTGAGCTGCAAATCAGGCCTATGTACACAAAAAGGCTCTTGTGCCCACCTCTTCATTGGGAATAAAAGCCCGATTCCGCGCAGACACGCTCCATACAGCAAAGTCCTAAACCTGCCTCAGGAACAGATTGTGTGCTCTTTAGAGAAATTCTCTCATCTTCAAATTGCCCGGCCATCGTTAAAATCTGGCCCGAAAGTTTTTGCCTTCTTTCTTTCAAACTTAAGGTGGCGATATTATATCACAGCCCGGAGAAAACGCAATATGCTTTCTTGAATTATGCAAAAATTTTCCGTAGGCACCTAAAAACTGAACTCTGCCGATCTTATTTGAACAAAGTTCAGCGAAAAAATGCATCCTTCCGCTTTCATTTTACATGCCAGGTACTTCTGGACAGCAGGATCAAAATGAGAAAAATTTCCAACCTTCCTGCAAGCATATCTGCGATCAACACCAATTTGGACATTCCGGAGCCGGAGGGCGCCCTGTTTCAGCGGGCGGAGATCGCCGGGCCGGGCGTTCTGAATTTCTTTTACGTCCCCCAAG
>CAYLVH010000023.1:0-6948 GCA_964387095.1 uncultured Oscillospiraceae bacterium | reverse complement strand
GCAGATCATCCTGGGGGAGAAACGTCTTCCCCTTCCCGGAAAACGGCTATCAGGGCGACGACATCAAGGAGCTGGCCCAGGTCATCTACGATGAGTATGGCGACAGCCGGAAGGACCGCCCGGAGCAGGAGCGGCCGGACGGCCTGTCCATCAGATTTTCCGATTGCCTTTATCAAAGACAGCTACTTTACAGCCCTCTGCGAATGTGTTATGCTGAAATAAATTTACAGTAAGGAGTTGAGCATGTGTCTGAACGGAAAAATAGGCTTTCGCTGCTGTGGGGGATTTTGCCATGCCTAGTGATCGGCGCTGTCGCGTGGGCACTTTCCACGTATATCCCAACCTATGGGAAGCTGATCGGAGGGCCGGTTTTTGCCATCCTGATCGGTATTCTTCTCGCCCCCATCAAACGTCCGGCGTTCTTCCAGGCGGGAATTACATTCTGTGGGAAGAAAATTCTTCAGTATTCTATCATTTTTATTGGCTTTGGTATGAGCATCGGCACCGTCCTGAAAACCGGTGGCCAGTCGCTGGTGGTGATGGTCTGCACCATCGCGGCATCTCTGCTGACCGCCTTTTTTGTGGGCAAGGTGCTGCGCGTTCCGGGAAACACCTCCACGCTGATCGGCGTTGGGACCTCCATCTGCGGCGGCTCCGCCATCGCCGCCGCCGCTCCGGTCATTGACGCGGACGACCAGGAGGTGGCTTACTCCATCTCCACCATTTTCCTGTTCAATATTCTGGCGGTCTTTCTTTTCCCCGCCCTTGGCCACGGCCTTGGCCTGAGCGACACCGGGTTCGGCATATGGGCGGGCACGGCCATCAACGACACCTCCTCTGTGGTGGCCGCCGGCTTTGCCTTCAGCGACACTGCCGGTGAACTGGCCACCATTGTGAAGCTCACCCGGACTCTGATGATCATTCCCATTACGCTGATCCTGGCGCTGTGGCGTACCCGCAAACTCAAATCTCAGGGCGGTACGGCTGCCGCCAACTATTCCATCGCAAAGATCTTCCCCTGGTTTGTCCTCGGGTTCCTGTTTACTGCAATCCTCAATTCCACCGGTCTCATTCCTGAGGCCGCCTCCGACTGGCTCAACGGACTTGGCAAGTTCGGCATTATGGTGGCAATGGCTGGCATCGGCTTGAATACCAACCTGAAGAGCTTGTTTAAAAACGGTCTGCGGCCCATTTTGCTGGGCCTGTGCTGCTGGTTCATGGTGGCGGTGGTTTCCCTGTTGGTCCAGCATCTGGTGGGATTGCTGTAACGCCTTCGGAACCGGCTGTGATCCGACAAGATTTATAAGCAAACACGCACAATAAAAGAGCCTCCGAGACGCAAGCAAATTGCGACCCGGAGGCTTTTCCGTTTTCGTCAAAACAGATCAGACGATCTTGACCACGAACATCCACCAGGGGATCATGATGGCGATGGTGAAAACAGCGGATACGGCCATTTTGACCGCGCCGCACTTGGCGAAGTCCTTCAGCGAGACATAGCCCATGCTGAAGAAGATGAGGTAGGTGCCCACCTCATAAGGCAGCACTAGCTGATCCAGGCCCAAGTAGAAGGAGTAGGTAGTGGCCATGGGGGACACGCCCAGGCCCAGAGCAATGCCAGTCAGCAGAGGAGCGATGGACGACATGGCGGCCATGGGGGTGAGCAGGAAGTTGATGATCACACCGAAGACGAACACGATGACCAGGAAGCCGAAGGTGCCGGTGTTGGACAGCATCGGGGTGATGATATTCACGATAAAGGTGCCCGCGCCGCAGGCGGCGGCCACCGTACCGATGGACAGGCAGGCCACGATAAAGAAGATGACATTGAAGTTGATCTTGCGGAAGTGCTCCACCTTGCCCGCTCTGATGCCGGGCAGGTAGCAGATGATGGGGGCCAGCAGGAAGCCATAGAGCATGTTCAAGCCGGTCCAGCGGTTGCTGAGCAGATATACCAGCAGCACGATGAGGATGACCAGCACTTTCTTGTCGTTGGAGCTCATCTTGCCCAGATCCTTCAGCTGCTGCTGGAAGTAGGCCTTGCCGTTGATAGGCTTTTCCGGTTTCATAAGCTTGGTGATCAGGAAGGCCATGATGAAGGGCAGCAGCACCAGAGGCAGGTCCTGAATGAAGAAGTCAATGAAGTTGGTGTCCAGGCTTCCAGCCACCACCCCTTCCACCGACTCGGACATATTCAGGAACATCTGGATGCCGGAAGGGGAATAGATGAAGCTGGAGGCGATGTGGAAGCCAAAGCAGGCAGCCATGAGGATGCCGCCGGAGGCCTTGCCCACAGGCAGCTCCAGGGACTTGATGATGGATAGGGTGATGGCGGCCACAGCCATGCTGGTCCAGGTGCCGGGCACGATGATGATGGACAGTATGGCAGTTACGGTGATGCCGAACACAATGCCGGTGTAGGTGCCGCCGGCCAGAATGATGCAGTGGTAAGCAATGCGCTTGAGAATAGTGGTGTCCTCCAGGATGTTCACCAGCAGCAGAGTGGCCAGGATATACCAGGGAATATCATTGGTCCACGCGGAGAATACGGTGGCGGACGGGGCGATGCCCGTCATGATGTACAGCAGCATCATCAGGATGCCCGCAATGGCGTTGTCCATCTCGTCGAAGCAGAACATGGCGATGCCCATCAGGGTGATGGCAAAGAATGTCCGAATGTCGCTGGTAAACGCCTCTGTGGTGGGGATCAGCAAGATGATGATGGGCAGAGCCAGAGTCACGATCCAACTGATCAAACTTTTTCGGTTTGCTTTGGTCATAGTTGCTCCTCCTTTTTCTCTCTCTTTGGTTTGCGGCAGCTTTCACACATATATCAGTATAAACCATGAAACAGGCGCAAAACAGCAGAAAATTCAAATCAGCACAATAAAAAATTTCTATTGCAAAAAATTTTGTACAATTTGCACAATTTGCTTTTTTGGGCCCAACCAGCGGGCCGCCGGGTTTTGCGCCGCCTGGAAAGGAAAAAATGGAGATTTTTTTGCCGAGATTTGATTTTATAATGGACATGATTCAATTTTGCTATTTCCGTTTCCCTGGCTGCACTATTATAATAAACATAGCATATCTGACATCAGGCGGCTTTCACACGCGCACCTGAACTGTGACGACAAGACGACATAGGAGGAACTGCGATGAATCAATACTATCCCCATATTTTTCAGCCCTTGACCGTCGGCAAGGTCACCTTTAAAAACCGTATTTTTACCGCACCGACCATGGGGCACATGATACAGAACAACGCGCCTACCTACCCCGAGCCGGCCATGATATGCAACTATCTGCAAAAGGCAAAGGGCGGCGTCGCCCAGGTGGAATGCGGCGGCCAGCAGGTCAATAATCCGGGGCGCAATCCGATTCACTCCAACTTTGACATTGAGGACCCCACCGGCTGGCGCAACTTCATCCATTTTACGAATGCCATCCATTTTTACGACGCGAAGTGCTCCTACGAACTGATTCACTTTGGTTCGGAAGGGGAGTATACGGAGGAGGCCAAGAAGGAGAAAATTTATGGCTGCTCCGACTTTGTGCGCAACGACGGCCTCCGATTCTATCAAATGCCCTACGAGGAGATGGATAAACTGGCCGATCGCTACGCGGCTCTGGCCGAGTGCGTTAAATTCTGCGGTTTTGACACCCTGCTGATCCACGGTGGACACGGCGCCCTGCTCCAGGAGTTCGTCTCCCCGCGCTCCAATCACCGAACGGATGAGTTTGGCGGCTCGATGGAAAACCGGGCCCGGTTCCCGCTGATGGTGCTGGACCGGATCCGGGCCAAGGTGGGCCGCGACCTGCTCATTGAATACCGGATTTCCGGCTCCGAATGCGTCCCCGGCGGATTTGAAATCGACGAGTGCGTCGAATTCCTCAAGCTGATCCAGGACCGCATCGATATCGCCCATATCTCCGCCGGCGTCGTGCGTAAGCCCCGTCTGCGGGCCATCACACACCCCACCGGCTTCCTGCCGGAGGGATGCAACGCATATCTGGCCAAAACAGTGAAGGAATGTCCGGACATTCACATTCCTGTGCTGACCTTGGGTGCCTTCCAGCGGCCAGAGGCCATCGAGCGGGTGCTGGCCAACGGTGAGGCCGACATCGTGGCCATGGCGCGGGGGACCATCGCCGACCCCTACACTGTCCGCAAGATGCAGGAGGGGCGGCCAGACGACATCGTCCCCTGTATCAAATGCTTCCACTGCCTGGATGACTTCAAAAAGACCCACTACTATTCCTGCGCCGTCAATCCCACTGCCGGGCGGGAATCCCAGCTCGATATGCTGGTACCGAAGGAATACAATCGGCAGAATGTGGCTATTATCGGCGGCGGCCCCGGCGGTATGAAGGCTGCCCTGCTGGCCTCTGAGCGCGGTCATAAGGTGACCTTGTTCGAAAAGGAAAGCACCTTGGGCGGACAGCTAAATGACGCCGACTTCATGTCCTTTAAGTATGACCTGAAGAATTATAAAAATTATTTGATCCAGCATGTGGAGCAGGATCCCAATATTTTGGTGAAGCTGGACACCGAGGCCACCCCTGAATTGATCCAGTCCATGAAGTTTGACAGCGTGTTGTGCGCCGTGGGCGCGGACCCCATCATTCCGTCGATCCCTGGCGTGGACGGCGATAACGTCATCTGGGCGGGCGACAGCTTTTTTGCCCCAGAGCGGGTCGGCCAGACTGTGGTGGTCATCGGCGGCGGACAGGTGGGCTGCGAGACCGCTGTCCACTACGGAATGAATGGGAAAACCGTCACCGTGCTGGAGATGCAGCAGGCCTTGGCGCCTGACGCCATGCGGACCTATCAGGAGGAACTGGTGGGTCAGGTCCACGACCATTGCGACGCCATCACCGGCGCGAAGGTCACCAAGATCGAGGCCGACGGCGTGACTTACACCGATCCGAAGGGTACGGAGCACAAGATCTCCGCCGATACTGTGATCCTGGCGGTGGGAATGAAGCCGCGGGCCGCTCTGGCCGAGACCTTCCGTCCCTGCGCGGAGGAATTCCGCAAGTTTGGTGACTGCGTGAAGGTGGGTGATGTCAAGACGGTGACCCGGGCCGCCTTTGACGCTGCTATGACGCTGGGCCAAATTCCTTCCATTTGATTAGTTCGGTCGTATTAAGATAAAAAATCGGCCCCAGGCGAACGATTTCGCTCGCCTGGGGCCGGTTTTTGTGTTATGGTTCTGGGAAATATTCCAACAGACGGGGCACCATTGGATTGTTGCTTCCCCTGTTCCACACCACCGCATGGGTGATGACAGCGGCCTCGCCCGAGATTTGGATGGCCCGCAGGCCGGGGTATTGATGGTGGTTGAAATAAGTTTCCGATAAAAGCATGATACCCTTGCCCATCTGCGCGTAGACAAAACCGGTGGGCATGGAGTCCACCCGCCGGATACGGGGCTCCAGCTTCATATTCTCTAACGCCTTCAAAATACGGGAATTCCCTCTGGGTTTTTCCTCTACCAGCAGTAGATCCATGCTGTTGACCGCTTCGGCGCAGGTTTGGGCCGAGCTTTCCTCCGACACGACCATGACCAGCCTACTCTCATATACCGGGCGGCCCACCAGGTCCGGCGGGAGCCGCTCTCGGTGACGGATAATGAGAAAAGCGACGTCCAGATCGCCGTAGATGACCTGGTCGGCACATTCCGTAAATGGGGCGCGCACCATGGCCAATTCCACACCGGGGTTTTCCAGCGCAAATCGAGCCAGAGTTTCCGTCACACCAATAATCTCGAAATGATCCTCTGTGCTGTCGAAGCCGATGCGGAGCAGCCCTGTCTTCTCTCTGCTCTCTTTCCGTACAAGGTCGGTGATCTGATCTGCCTGGGCCAGAATGGACTTGGCCGGCTCAACCAGCGCCATGCCCGCCGGAGAAAGAGATATTTTGCGCCGGTCACGGATAAACAGAGCAGTGGAAAGTTCCCGCTCCAGCTCCGCGATTTGATAGCTCAGGGCCGGCTGAGATATGTACAGAGCCTCGGCGGCCCGGCTGAAGTTCAGGTGTTCCGCCACCTTCAGAAAATAGTGCAGCTGCTTTAGGTCCACGCTGGGTCACTCCTTTTTGGAGAAATATACCCTTATATATGCCATCTTAGATAGTGTTTACAGGAGATCAAGCCAAGATGGCGCACCAGATGGCGATGCAACGAATCTGCACAGCAGCAAGAAAAGACGCCGTTTTTTTCGCATAGCGGATAGCAATCCCCCTCCGGTGTTTTAAGCGCAGGAAGGCATTTCCTACCAAATGACGCAACCGATACAGATAGCGGTCATACTCCCGCTGCTGTTTTCGGTTACGCTTGGGTGGAATGACAACTTCCATACCGGCTCTAACAGCATAGGCATCGATGGGATCGGTATCTTAGCCCCGATCGGCCAGCAGCGCCCCTGCGGATATTCCCTCAATCAGGTGAACAGCTTCTTTGCAATCTGCTCCGATACCCTCTGTAATAAGTATTCCGGCCTGCATACCATTTGCATCCACGGCAAGGTGAATCTTGGTATTGAGCCCCCTTTTGTCCGGCCCTGTCCTGATTGCCGCCTTTGGCTCCTGCCGCGTGAGGATGCACCTTACAGTGGCTGGCGTCAATCATCAACCATTCAAAATCAGGCTCATCCGCCAATATCTCAAGCAGTTTCTCCCAAATCCCTTGTCCCGCCATCTACGGAACCGCTGGTATATTGTGCCCCGCTTCCCATAGCAAGGCGGTAAATCCCGCCACAGCGCCCAGGAATATGAGGCTCCAACAGTGCCCATACCCCATCGCTGATATCATGTCGCTGCTGCTCGTTTCCCATCTCTGCACCACCCTACTTCCTTGGTGATGCTATCTACCATTTCTCTCCTGTAAACACTACCTAAGGTATCGGTATTATATCACAGCCCGGAGGAAAATGCAATGTGCTTTCATT
>CAYLVH010000022.1:0-21990 GCA_964387095.1 uncultured Oscillospiraceae bacterium | reverse complement strand
TTAGATTATCTATGGCTATTGAACAGCTTGAAAATATCGTTGTAGGGATCGCTGCCATCATCCGGGGCGGTGAAGGAGGCGCTGGTGGTCTTGGGTGCCTCCTGGGGCGCGGCGGGAGCGGCCTCTCCGGAAGCCTCCGGAGCCTCCGCCGCATCCTCCGCGTTACCGTCGTCATCCTTGCCAAATCCGGTGGCAATGACGGTGACGCGGATCTCATCCTGGAGGCTCTCATCAAAGATCGCGCCAAAGATGATATTTGCATCGGGATGGGCGGCCTGCTGAACCAGGGTCGCGCAGGTCTCCACGTCTTCCAGGGCGACGTCGGTGGAGCCGGTGACGTTGACCAGAACGCCCCGGGCGCCCTTGATGGAGGTTTCCAGCAGGGGAGAAGAAATTGCCATCATCGCGGCGGCCTCCGCCTTGTCCTTGCCGTCGGCATGTCCCACGCCCATGTGAGCCAGGCCAGCGTCCTTCATAACGGCAGTGACATCGGCAAAGTCCAGGTTTATGATACCGGTCTGGGAGATCAGATCAGAGATGGACTGGACGGCCTGACGCAGCACGTCATCTGCAATTTCAAAGGCGTTGGCGAAGGTGATCTTCTGGTCGCTGACCAGCTTCAGGCGCTCATTGGGAATCACCACCAGGGCGTCCACCTTTTCCTTCAGCTCGGCAATGCCCATTTCCGCCTGCTGCATCCTGCGGCGGCCCTCAAAGGGGAAGGGCTTCGTGACAACGCCCACGGTGAGGATGCCCATCTCCTTGGCCACCTCAGCCACAATGGGGGCGCCGCCGGTGCCGGTGCCACCGCCCATGCCGGCGGTGACAAACACCATATTGGTGCCCTCCAGGACCTTGGACAGCTGGCTGCGGCTTTCCTCCGCGGCCTTGCGGCCCACCTCAGGGTTGGAGCCCGCCCCCCGGCCGCCGGTCAGCTTTTCACCGATCTGGATGACCTGGGACGCCGAGGACACCTGCAGCGCCTGCTTATCCGTATTCACAGCTATAAACTCCACGCCGGTAGTGCCGGATGCCACCATGCGATTGACCACGTTGTTGCCGCCGCCGCCAACGCCAATGACTTTGATGTCAACGACGTTCTCGTTGGCACTTTCAATTGCAAAAGCCATATAATTTCTCCTCCTATGTGTATCATGAGTCTCTAAAACACTCTAATTTATAAATTGATATACCTATTTCTTATTGATATACCTATTTCTTATTGTATCGCCAAATTGATAAGGGGTCAAGAGAAAAATAACAGATTTTCCGCACCATTTTTATACAATCATTCCGGGATGAAGTGCCATTCGTCCTCCAAAGTCAGGTCAATCATGCCATTTTCCTCATCATTTTGTTCCGCCAGCGAATCCACAATCCCCTGCATGGCCCGCAGCTTGTAATCGTAATCAGAGCCATACGGAATCTTCACCGTATATTTGTCCGTATACTCCATGAGCAGGTAGCTCCCCTCACTGAGGTCGATGGAGGAAGCGCTCTCCAGCAGCCCCTGCTCCTCCAGGGCGGTCAGGAGTCCCACCAGGGCATTCAGCTTCAGCCGGTAGGCTGTATCCACAGACAACTGTGTGCCAGCGGTGGGGGCGAGCAGGCTGATTCCGGTGACCTCGATCAAGCCTTCGTTCTGCTCCTTCATCTCCAGCAGCTTTCCAGCGGCATCAATATACCAGTATCCATTGGAGATCCTCACCGCCGCCACAGGCTCGCATTCCTCCACAGTGATATTCACCGTCCCTGGCAGCGTTCTCCGGATCTCCACTTCACTGATATAGGGCAGCACCCGGGGCAGCGTACTCTGCACCGAGAACTTGTTCATCAGGAACAGGCTGTCGTTCAGGTCAATCCCGGAGGCCTCCACGATTTCAGCCTCGGTATAGCGCTCATTGCCGGAAACCACCACGGTATCCACCCGGAAGAACACCAACGTCCCCACAACCACCGCGATCACCATCAGGATCCGGGCCACGATGGAATAGAGGAGGTTAAATCTCCCCCGCTTTCGAGCGTGGCGCGCGCGCGGCGGCTTGACGCGCTTTCGGCTGCGGATCTTTCCGCTGCGGCCGCCCCGCTCCGGGGCACTCTTTTTTGTTGTACTGCGCTTTTTTGCCATGTACAGCTTCTCCTCTTATCGTTCAACCCGGCAGGCGTTTTACCTGGGTGCCCAGCCGTGCCAGGGTCTCCTCCAGTTTACAATAGCCCCGATCCACGTGGTGCATTCCGGAGATTCGGCTCTCCCCCTGAGCGGCCAAGGCCGCAATCACCAGGGCGGCGCCGCCCCTCAGGTCCGCCGCCTCCACCGACGCCCCGGAGAGCGTCTCCTTCCCAGAGACGACGGCAACCCGATCCACCACCCGGATCTCCGCCCCCATGCGGGTCAGCTCTCCCACATGGCGGAACCGGTTCTCAAACATTGTCTCAACAAATATGGTACTCCCCTTGGCCAGCGTCATGGCCGCCATCAGTGGCGGCTGGGCGTCGGTGGGAAAGCCCGGATAGGGCTGGGTCCGGATGGGGCGCACACTGCGCAGGGGGCCCTCTCTGGAGATCCAGATTCGATCCTCATCCGTCCGAATCTGGCAGCCCGCCTCCCGCAAAATCGCGGTAACGGTGGACACTTGCTCCGGCACCCCGCCGGTGAGCAGGGCCTCTCCCCCGGCGGCGGCCACCGCCGCCATCCAGGTGGCGGCAACAATGCGGTCCGGCAGGATGGTATGCTCACAGCTGTGGAGCCGCCCGCCGCCGCGGATCACCACCGTGGAGGTCCCGGCCCCAAAGACGTCCGCCCCCATCTCCCGAAGGAAATTCTGCAAATCCACGATCTCCGGCTCCCGGGCTGCGTTCTCAATCCGAACCGTCCCCTTGGCCCCCATCGCTGCCAGCATGGCGTTCTCTGTGGCCCCCACGCTGGGGATGGAGAGGGTGATCTCACAGCCATGGAGCGCCGCTGTCTGACAGTCCAGGTCGCCGCCGTTTTCCAGGATTTCCGCCCCCATGGCCCGCAGGGCGGCCAGGTGGAGATCAACGGGCCTGGGCCCCAGCTCACAGCCCCCGGGCATGGACAGCTTCGCCTTTCCCATCCGGGCCAAAATCGCGCCCAAAAAGATGACAGAGAAGCGCATTTCCCGCATCAGCTTATGTGGAATCTCCTCCCGGCTTAACGACCGGGAATCCACTGTGATTTGGTCCCCCTCCTGCTGCACAAGACAGCCCAGGTGGCGCAAAATCCCGATGGACGCATCCACATCACTGAGCTGCGGGCAGTTATGTAGCACACAGACATCAGCTGCCAGAATTGCCGCCGCTAAGATGGGCAGCACGCTGTTTTTGGCACCCTGAATAGCCACAGTTCCCTGTAGCCTTCTTCCGCCCTCTACCAGCAACACACTCATATCTGCTCCTCCGCTTCCAATAATCTGTTTCCAGATCATTCTATGCGGGAACGGGTTTTTGTGCGCTTTTTATTGGGGGATGTTCGAATTACTTTCGGAGCAGGGCGAACAGGGTCTGGTAAATCTGCTCGCCGGCATCCCCGGTCTGCATCTCCCGCAGGCCCTCGGCCATGGCTTGCAGCCGCTCCTGATCCGCCAGCAGCTGGCAGGTGGTATCATACAGCAGCCTTCCGGAGCACTGGGACTCCAGCAGCACCACAGCCCCACCGTGCTCCTCCAGCACCCGGGCGTTCTTCTCCTGGTGATTGTTGGTCACATTGGGGGAGGGCACCAGGATGGAGGGCTTCGCCAGGGTTGTGATCTCGCTGATGGTGGAGGCCCCCGCCCGGCTGATGGTCAGGTCCGCGGCCGCCATCACCACTGCCATATCATAGATATATTCCCGGACGTCCACATGGGGATAGTCCTTCAAATCAATCCCCTTGTCGGCAATGCCCTGGGTGACCCGCTGGAAATAGCGCTTGCCCACGCCGTAAATATGGTGGAAGGGCTGGCCGCCTTTGCACTCCAGCTCCACGAAGTCCACCATCTGCTGGTTCATCATCTGGGCGCCAAGGCTGCCCCAACTGGTGAGCACCACCGGCTTCTCGTCTGTAATGCCCAGCTTGGACCTGGCCTCCTCCCGGGTCAGCTCCAAGAAGTCCCCCCGGACCGGAGTCCCGGTGACAACCATCTTCTCCGGATCCTGATAGTGCTGGCGGCTTTCCTCAAAGCCCACCATGACCTGATCCACATACTTGGACAGCATTTTGGTGGTCAGGCCAGGCACCGCGTTGGACTCATGCACTGCGGTGGGAATCCCCCGGCGGGCGGCTTCCCGCACCACGGGGTAGGAGGCATAACCCCCAGTGCCCACCACCAGGTCCGGCTTGAAATCGTCCAGAATCCGTTTCGCCTGCTTTTTAGACAGGCCCAAGTTCCGGATGGTCCTGAGATTGTGCTTGATGCTCGCCAGGGACAGGGAGCGGTAGAAGGAGCTGATGGTCACCGTCCGGATTTCATAGCCCTCCCGGGGCACCAGCCCCTCCTCCATGCCGCCGTCAGCGCCCACAAACAGCACCTGAGCGCCGGGGTTGCGCTGCTGGAACAGCCGGGCCAGCGCAATGGCAGGGTTGATGTGTCCTGCGGTGCCGCCGCAGGTAAACAGAATTTTCATAGTCAAAACCTCTGGATGCTTCATTATTTCCCCGATTTAGGAGGGCCGATCTGCCTGGAGATGGAGAGGATGATTCCCATCTCCGCCAACTGAATCACCAGCGCCGTGCCGCCATAGGAGAAGAAGGGCAGGGAAATTCCGGTGGTGGGAATCAGGTTGGTTACCACGGCGATATTCAGGAACACCTGGGTGGCCAGCAGGGTGATAATGCCCACCACCATCAAAGCGCCGAAGCGGTCCCTCGCATGGAGGGACAGCCAGTAGCCCCGGATCACCAGCAGGGCAAACAGGGCGATGATAATCAGGCAACCCACATAGCCCAGCTCCTCGGCCACAATAGCGAAAATAAAGTCGTTATAGGCCTCGGGCAGATAGCCGTACTTCTGGAGGCTCTGGCCCAGGCCCTTGCCCAGGAGGCCGCCAGAGCCTACCGCATACAGGGACTGGATGATCTGATAGGCGGTGGTGCTGCTGCTCTCCTCCGCCCAGGGGTCCTGCCAGGTGGCAAGCCGGGTGGCCATATAGTCGGTTTGGGTCATGATAAAGGCCAAGCCGCCGCCGCCCACAGCAATGGCGGCCGCGTACCAGTACCACTTGGTCCCAGCGGCGAACATGATGGAAGCGCCGGCGGCCAGGATCAAGATGGTGCCGGACATATGAGGCTCCAGGAGCATCAGTATGGCCACCAGCAGCAGGATGGACAGGTATGGAATCATTTCCCACAGGCCCACCTTATCCAGCCAGCCCCGCATCCCCTGGAAGGGAGGCGGCAAGGTCCGCTTAAACTGGTGCAGCCCATCCTTCCGGATACTCAGCTTTGCTGAGAAAAACAGGATTATACCTAGCTTGGCAATCTCCGAGGGCTGATATTCCGGCCCGAAAAAAATCAGCATTCTCAGCCAGCGGGTTGCCTGGTTGCGTGTCACGCCCACATTGGGCACCAGCACCAGGAGCAGGGTGACAAGGGCGCCCACCAGGACCACCATGGACAGGGGCCGCCAAAAGTGATAGTCGATGCGGGAGATCAGGTACATGACCACAACCCCGATCGCCGCATAAACCCCCTGCCTTTTGATGAAGAAATAGGCGTCGTAATTGTAGTTGTCGGAGCTTGCCGCCGTGGCATAGGAGGCGGAGAACAGCATGATCAGCCCGATCACCAGCAGCATCACCACCAGCAGCAGGAAGGGAAGATCCAGAGGGCCTTTCGCCAGCTGTCTGCGCTTTTCATCCCGAAGCGCCTTATACTCCCGAAAACTCAGGCCTTCAAAATCTTTTTCCGATTTTGCCACGGGTTCTCCTCCTTTCCTGTTCTAGAACGATTTTTACCCACAGGCTTACAGCCTGCCCAGGATCCCAATCACAGCCAAAGCGCAGGCCGCCAGGGTGATCCCGGAAAACACGAAAAACAGCTTATACTCACTCCAGCCGCACATCTCGAAGTGGTGATGCAGGGGCGCCATCTTAAAGATCCGCTTTCCATGGGTGGCCTTGAAATAGGCCACCTGGATGATGTCGGACAGGGTCTCGCAAATATAGACAATGCCCACCAGGATCAGGATCAGCGGGATATCCAGGGCAAAGGCCAGGCCGCAGACCAGCCCCCCCAGGAACAGGGAGCCGGTATCCCCCATAAACACCTTTGCGGGGTGGAAGTTATAGATCAAAAAGGCGGCCAAGCCCCCCAGCAGGGCGGCAGCCAGCACGCCCAGCTCGGTGTACTTCATCAGCACGGCGGCGACGGTGAAGAACAGGGCCACAGGAATAGTCACCCCCGCAGCCAGGCCGTCCACGCCGTCGGTCAGGTTCACCGAGTTGACGCAGCCCACAATGATGAACGCCGCAAGGACCAGGTAAACCACCAGGGGCAGTTTCCAGTATACATTGAAGAAGGGGATATACAGGTTCGTGCTGAGATATCCGGCATTGCGCAGGATGACAATGAGCAGAATGGCCGCGGCCAGCTGCAATAGGAATTTTTGAATGGCAGTCAAGCCCTCGTTCTTATGGTACTTGACCTTCATAAAATCATCGATAAAGCCGATGACGCCAAACACCAGCGCAAACCCGTAGACATACAGGGCGCCGAAGTCCCCCCGGCGCATATCCGCAAAGCTACAGATCACCACGGCGATGGCGATGGCCACGATGAACATAATACCGCCCATGGTGGGGGTTCCCTGTTTGGACATGTGCCAAGTGGGGCCATCCTTCTTGATGGACTGGCCGGCCTTCAGCCGGTGCAGCCAGGGAATCACCACCTTTCCCATGGCAGCGGTCAAAATAAAACTGATTAAAAGGCTAATAATAATACGAGTCATTTTTCTGTTCCTTCCCGTCAGGACTCTCCGCGAGGAAGCCACCTCACACCTGGACGTCTTTTCTCTTCTGTTCTAGCCAACGCCGGATAATCCTCCGCTCATCGGCTGAGGCCCCCGGCCGGTGTACCCCGGAGATCACCAGCACGTCGCCGGCTCTCCCCTTTTCCAGCAGGGCTTCCACCGCCTGTTCCATGGGCTCCTGTCTGGGAACCACCTCATCGGCCAGTTCCTGTGCCACAGTCTCAATCAAATCCGCCTCTCCGGGAACGGCGTTCCCAATCAGCAGGCGCAACTTCCCTGTTTTCTCCCGCAGGGGGCACAGGGTCAAGAGCAAACTCTCCACCTCGGCTGCCGTGGCGGCCTGGTCCAGGACAACGCGGAAGGGCAGCTCCCCCTCCTTGAACTCCTCCAGGTGGCCTGGGATCCCGGCGGCCTGCTCCACGGATCGGGCCAGGGAGTCCAGGGGAAGCCCCAGGCTCAGCCCGCACCCCAGCGCCGCCAGGCCCTGATACAGGTCGTAGCCCCCCAGGACGGGCATCCGCACCCGGCGGATCTCCTTCCAGGTCAGAGCGTCAAACTCCGTTCGGGTGGGATAGCAGCGCAGATACTTGGCGGTCAAATCCGCCTTATCCTTACCCTCGGAATAGGTTAGGCTGGGGCGCTGTCCTGCCACCAGGCGGCCGCAGTCGTCGTCCAGGTTCACCACCAGCCGCTGGCAGGCGTCCACCGCCACCGGTCTGGCGGAGCCGGACCAGCCGGTCAGAACTCCCACCTGGAAGATTTCATCCACCGGGCCGTTGCCCAGGGCGGCGACAGCACAGTCACAACCCTGATGGGCAAGCTGATCCAGGCCCTCCTTCAGACTGGCGGGCGGACTGTTCTCCAGATCCAGCACGCCTACCTTCCAGCCTGCCGTAGCATGCAACATGGTTCCAATCAGGCTCGCGGCCGCATTCTGCCCGCCGCTGCCAATGACTGCGATCTGTTTCATAGGTCCTCACTTTCCCGCAATGTGAATGAAGAGAATCTCTATATTTTTTATTATTGAATAATTTCCGTCTCCTGTTTGGAGAAATGGACGGTGATGACCGTCCCCTGGGTCACTTCCGTTCCCGCCGCCACGGACTGTCCGTCCGCTGTGGCGCTGCTGTTGCTGGTGGCGCCAGAGCCCTTATAGTACAGCCCCAAATCCTCCAGCGTCTCCCGGGCCTCCTGGGTGGACATACCGCTCAGGTTGGGCATCGACACCGTTTCACCGGAGGCTTCTCCGCCCATATACAGGATGACCTCGCTGCTGCTTGCCAGCTCCGCACCGGAGGCGGGCACCTGATCCGTGACCGTGCTGCCATCCCCGATGGTGCGATATTGCAGGTTCGCGTTGCTCAAGGCCTCCTTGGCGTCCTCCTCGGTCATGCCAATGACAGAGGGCATCGTGGAATCCGCCAGGCTCTGCTCATCGCTGTCATACTGCTTCTCAACCCCCAGGTAGTCGCAGATCTTCGCGATAAGCTCACCGGCCAAGGGCGCCGCCATGGCGCCGCCGGAGATCGTGGTGCCGCAGGTACCTATACTGGTGCCGTCATCGGATTCCGGGTTGGCGAAGGCCAGCAGCACAATGATCTGAGGGTCATCTGCCGGGGCGAAGCCCACGAAGGAGACAATCCAGTAATCATCTCCACTCAGCGTCTGGGCGGTGCCAGTCTTGCCGCCGATGCGGTAGCCCGCCTGATAGGCGTTCTGGCCGGTGTAATCCCGCACCACGCCCTCCAGTAGCTCCCGTACCGTGGCGGAGGTGCTCTCGCTGACGACCTGCCGGACCACAGTGGGCTCATAGCTTTCAATGATATTGCCGTCCGAGTCCGCAATGGCCTGCAAAACGTGGGGCTTATATAGGTAGCCCCCGTTGATGGTGGCGGCAACCGCCGTGATCAGCTGGATGGGGGTCATAGTAAAGCGCTGACCGAAGGAGGCCACGTACTGATTGACAATGCCGCTGGCGCCGACAAAGTCCTCCTGGGACCATAGGACAGAGCTACTCTCACCAATCAGGTCAATGCCGGTCTTCTCTGTGATGCCAAAGGCCTCCAGGTACTGCCAGAATTTTTCCCCACCCAGGGCCTGACCAATGGAAATGAAGGCCATATTGCAGGAATTGCCCACGGCTTCCGCCAGGGTCTCCGAGCCATGGCCGCTTCTCCTGGAGCAGTTGATGGTCCAGCCATCAATGACGGTATTGCCCTCGCAGTAGAAGGTGGAGTCCATATCAATGGCCCCCTCCTCCAGGGCGGCAGCCAATACAATGCTCTTAAAGGTGGAGCCAGGCTCGTAGGTGGCGTTTACCGCCAGATTGGTCCACTGGTTGTTCAGGGCCTCGCTATACGCCGTGTTGTACTGCTCATCGGCCTCCTCCTGGCTGATCTCACCATCGGAAACCTGTTCCTCCAGCTCCGTTTCCAGCTCCTCCAGGCTGGCCAGAAGGGTTTCATCCGTCACGGTGGAGGCGTTGTTTAGGTCGTAGCTAGGGGAGCTTGCCATACCCAGAATGGCGCCGGTATTGGGGTCCATGGCAATACACCAGCCGCCGTTCAACACGTTATACTTCTCAATGCCTTCCTGAAGGGTCTGTTCGCAATAATACTGAATGGTGGTGTCCAGGGTCAGATACAGGGACTGGCCATCCTCCGCGTCATAATAATCTGAGTAATAGTAGGTCAGATCGGTGCCCCGGCTGTTCTTGGCGGTGACGATCCGCCCCTCCGTGCCGGAGAGGATGCTGTCATACATCGCCTCCAGGCCATAGGCGCCTGTATTTTCGCTGTTGACAAAGCCGATGACGCCGGACGCCAGGGTAGAGTATGGATAATAACGCTTGGTGTCGTCAGTGAGGTAGATGCAGGCGGAAAGCCCATAGCGCTCAATGAAGGTCCGCACCTGGGTTTCCGCGTCGGACTCCACCTTTCGCTTCACTACGGAATACTGGGAATTGGTATTCTGGCAGCGCTCAACAATTTCGTCGGGATCCACATCCAGGATATCCCCCAGTGTTGTGGCGATCAGCTGGATCCGCTCCTCCACCAGCTCCTCCTTGGCGGAGGCGATCTGGCTTTCGGTCATGGTGTCGGCATAATCTTCGCCATATGCCTCCTCCAGATCATCCGTGGAAATGGTGTTGATGTCCTTGGGAGAGAGGATCACATTATAGACGGTGGCACTGACCGCCAGCGTCTTCCCGTTGGTGTCGTAAATGCTGCCCCGGGACGCGGACACGGTGACGTCGCCGGTCTGCTGCCTGGTTGCCTTGGTTTGCAGCTCCTCATGCTGCACAATTTGCAGCTGATAGAGCTTCCAGGCCAAGGGAAAAAACAGCGCAATGCCGAAAATGGCCATCAACAGCATGGTCCGCAGGAATACCACTTGGGCCGATGAAAAGTCAGATTTCCGTTTTCTAGGCTCTTTTTTCATTCTTTTACCTGTCCTTTCACATGGATCCAATTCAGTTGGGTTTTTCAAGGCGAAAGGCGCAAGAAAAATGCTGTTTTTCTTACGCCCTCTTAATCTCGTATAAAAATTCCAGTTACGCTTGAACAGTGCAGTCTATGTTTTATTATCGAAAATATTCCACGATTGTAAGCACTTTATTCTTCAACGTTTCCAGTACCCCCTCGTTGTTCTCGAAGGTGACGGCGTTGTCCGGATCAGCCAGCTCCAAATAAATGGTCTGTTCGCTGCTGGGTTTGGTCATCTTACCGGCAGCCAACATGCTGGACTCAATGCTTCCCATATCAAACATCTGTTCATATTGGGTCAGGAGGGAATCCTCCTGCTCTTTCAGCTCGGACAGCAAAGTGCTGCATTCACTCAGCTCTGTATTGACGGTATTCAGCTGAACCCGCAGGCCGATCACCCATGCCGCCAGCAGGGCCACCGCCACCATGCCGATGACGCTGGTCAGGGCAATGGGGCTCTGTTCCCGGACCGCCATCCCGTCCAGCTTCCGGCGCAAGCTCTGCTGTCTGGCCCGTTTGCGGCTGATCTCACGCTTCCCCCCGCCAGTGTGCTGGGGTTCTGCCGGCTGCAGTTCCGGCCGTATGGCGGCAGAGCCATCAATTTCATAGCTGTATCGTTTCTGTGCCCCGTTTGTCCGCTCCCGCTTTGCCACCAGGAATTCATCCCTTTCTTTCATGTATCAGCGGGTCTTGCCCCGCACAGTTATCGTCTCCAGTTTTTCTGCCACCCGCAACTTAGCGCTTCTGGCCCTGGGGTTCTCCTTCAGCTCCGCTTCGCCCGGCGTAATAGGCTTCCGCGGAACCAGCCTGATCTGGGGCTTCTTGCCGCAGACGCAAACCGGAAAGTCCGGCGGGCAGGTACAACCCTTTGCGAATCCAGCCAGGCTCTGCTTGACGATGCGGTCCTCCAGGGAGTGGAAGGAGATCACCGCCAGCCGTCCGCCGGGGTTCAATCTGGCCACAGCATCCTCCATCAGCTGGGAAATGGCGGCCAGCTCATCATTCACCGCGATCCGGATCCCCTGGAAGGTGCGCTTGGCCGGGTGCTGCTTTTCCCGCAGGGCGGCGGCCGGCATGGCAGACCGGATGACGTTCACCAGCTCCAGGGTGGTTTCAATGGGCTTTTCCTCTCTCCAGCGCACAATGGCAGCGGAGATGGCAGAGGCATAGCGCTCCTCCCCGTACTCATAGAGGATTCTGCGAAGCTCCTCCCTGGTCCATTCGTTGACCCCCTGGTAGGCGGTCAGCTCTGCCGACTGATCCATCCGCATATCCAGAGGCGCGTCCTGCATATAGGAAAAGCCCCTGCTGCTATCGTCCAGCTGGGGGGAGGAGACCCCCAAGTCAAAGAGCATTCCATCCACCCTTTGAATTCCCAGATTGTCCAGGATGGCGGCCAGGTCCCGGAAGTTCCCGTGTACCAGGGTGACCCGGTCCATATAACCCGCCATCCGGGCCGGTGCGGCGTTCAGTGCCGCCTGGTCCCGGTCGATACAGATCAAGCTGCCGGTGTCCAGCCGCCGGACGATCTCCCGGGAGTGGCCAGCCCGGCCCAGGGTGCCGTCCACATAGATTCCATCGGGGCGGATGTTCAGCCCCTCCAGGCACTCCTGAAGGAGCACCGGCTGATGTGTAAATTCCATATTATTACCCCTCATGCGGCCATCAAATGCCCAGGGATTTCATCAGGGCTGCCACATTCTGCGGGGTCAGCTCCACCAGGCGCTTGTTCCACTCTTCCTCGTCCCAGAGCTTTGCCGTCTGAACATGGCCGGAAATCACCACGTTCTTCTTCAGCCCGGCATAGTCCCGCAGGTACTTGGGGATCTGAATTCTGCCCTGGCTGTCCGGCTCACAGCGAACCGTGTTGCCCAGGATCACATTCAGCATATCGGCCTGTACGGAGTCCAGTGTGCTTAGGCGCTCACAGAATTGATCCCAGCTGGCCTGGGGATGCAGGGTCAAGCATTTGTCCGTGCCCACCATCATGTAGAACACGTCTCCCAGCTCCTCCCGCAGCTTGGCGGGGATAAACAGGCGGCCCTTGGCATCAATGGTATGAGAATAGGTACCCGTCATACCATTCATGTGTGGTCGCCTCCTCCCTGTCAGTGGTTTTTCACTCCATTTTGCTCCTTTTTACTCCACTTCACTGCTTAGTATACTTCCACCAGCCAAAAAAAGCAAGTCCATATGGGAATTTTTCTGACCAAATTTCTGACTTTTTTGTGAATATTTCTTCTTTTCCGGAGCAAAACAAATGTTCTATTCCGGTGTAAGGGACAACATTTCATTAAAATTTTTGACTATTTTGCTGAATTGGCGGCAGGAGCTGCCCCCTGGTTTCGACACCTTTCGCGGAAAACCCTAAAAAAAGGCGCACTGCAAGGTACCTTGCAGTGCACCTATGGAGGTATCCAATTACTGTACCAGCTCACTCATTCCCGTTTGCGGCGGCGTTCGCCAGCTCCCGGAACCGGGCCTGGGCCTGATGCAGCTCATCCGCCGCCTTGCTCATGGACTCCTCGGTCTGCCTCAGCAGATCCTCGCAGTAAGCGTTGGCCGCACGGCGCAGGTCGCGGCACTGATCCTGAGCCCGCTTGGCCATGCTGTTGGCCGCGTCCCTGGCCTGCTGCATGATCTCATTCTCGTTCAGCAGGCGCTTCACCTGCTCCTGAGCCTGGGAACGCAGAGAATCCACCTCTCTCTTTGCGCTTGCGATATATTCGTCTCTTGCGGCCACCATCTTTCGCGCCTCACCCAGCTCCACGGGGAACTGGGCCCGGATCTCGTCCAACAGATCCAGCGCCCGGTCACGGTCAATCTTGCACTGCTCCGCGTGCATGGGGACCGGCTTGCCTTCCTCAATCATGTCATAGAGCATGCCCAACAGTTCTTCTACTCCGCTTGCCATCGCTTTTCCTCCTTGCGTTATTCTATCCGCCTGACGCCGTTTGCCCGTCTTCCCTCCACAGGCCGGCCGATTACACGTCCTCCCGGCGGTAAGTGGTCACCTGAATCTTACCATACTGATATTCTTTGATTTTTTTCAGAGAACCAATCGCATCGGGAAGTATTTTTTCCGAACGGTTCTCACAAATGATTATACCATCTTTCGACAGAATGTCAATCTCGGCAATTTTTTCCAATGAAATATCTAACAAATTTGTCGCATAAGGGGGATCCAGGAAAATCAGGTCGAACTGCTCCCGGCAGGAGGACAAAAACCCCAGGGAATCCCCCAGGCGGACAGTCGCCTTCTCCGCCAGCCGGGTGGCGGCCAGGTTCTTCCGAATCAGGGCCACGGCGTCCTTTCTCTGGTCCACAAAGACGGAGTGCACGCCGCCCCGGCTCAGGCATTCGATCCCCAGCTGACCAGTCCCAGCGAATAGGTCCAGCGCCCTTGCCCCTGGGATCTGAAACTGAATGATGTTAAAGATGCCCTCTTTGACCCGGTCTGTGGTGGGCCTGGTCTCCATGCCCTCCAGTTCCCCCAGCCGTTTGCCCCGGGCAGAGCCGGAAATCACTCTCACTTTTCCTTCCCCTCCTGATCTTCTCCGTGGAATTTTTGGTACACTGCCAAGGCCACCCCCTTGGGTATCACGGCCCTAAGCTCCTCCAAGGGCGCAGCTTTGATGGCCTTGACACTCTTAAACTTTTTCAGCAGCGCCTTCTTCCGGGCCTCCCCCAGGCCGGGGATCTCGTCCAACCGGGAATGGGTGCTAGACCTGCTGTGCCGCTGCTTGTGGAAGGTGATGGCAAACCGGTGGGTCTCCTCCTGGATCTGGCCGATGAGGGCAAGCACCGTCTGATACTGCCGGATGCCGATCTCCTGGCCGTCCGGCGTCACCAGCCCCCGGGTCCTGTGCCGGTCATCCTTCACCATGCCGAACACTGGAATACTTAGCTCCAGGGACTCCAGCATCCGGACGGCCACATTGGCGTGGGTCACGCCCCCGTCGATGAGGAGTACGTCCGGCAGCGGGCCGAACTTCTCGTCCCCGTCCAGATACCGGCGGAACCGCCGGGTCAGCACCTGCTCCATGGAGGCATAATCATCCGGGTGGGTCAGGTCCTTTACGATAAAGTGACGGTAATCCCGCTTCAAGGGCTTGCCGTGTTGGAACACCACCATGGACGCCACGATGTCCGAGGCCCCGGTGTTGGAGATATCATAGGACTCCATCCGCTCTGGCACCTCCGCCAGACCCATGAGATGGCCCAGCAGCTCCAGCGTCTTGTTGCGGCGCTCCTCCCGGCTGGTCTGGCGCGCCGCCTCCTCCTCCGCGTTGCGGTTGGCCAGGCGGACCAGGTCCGCCTTGTCCCCCCGGCGGGGGATCAACACCTCCACCCGGCACCCTGCCTGCTCACTGAGGAATTTGCCCAGGTGATGGCTCTCCTCCGGCTCCAGGGGGAGCAGCACCACCTTGGGGTAGCTGCCCCGGGCCATATAATACTGGGGGATCAGCTCGGCGAGCATGTCCTCCTCCGTGGCCTCCATGGGGGTCTCAAAGAGCTGGATATCCTTGTGGGCCAGCTCTCCCCCCGCATAGTGGAGAACCGCCAAGCAGCTCTTGGCCTCCCCTCGGAAAAAGCCCAGGACATCCGTGTCCACCCGGGTCATGGCGGTGACCTTCTGGTGGGTGCCCAGCAGCTCGATGGCTTTCATCCTGTCCCGGAGCTCTGCGGCCTTCTCAAACCGCAGCTCCTCCGCCGCCCGGAGCATCTCCTCCTGAAGCTCGGCAGTCACCTCGATGAACTTCCCCTCCAGCAGGCGCACCGCCTGATGGATGGCGGTTTGATACTCGACCTGACCATGTGCGCCGCCCTGGCACCAGGCCAGACACTGGCCCATGTGGTGGTTCAGGCAGGGGCGGTCCTTGCCGATGTCCCGGGGGAACTGTTTGTGGCAGGTGGGCAGCTTTAACGCCCGGCTGATGG
This sequence comes from uncultured Oscillospiraceae bacterium, assembly GCA_964387095.1. Lineage (GTDB taxonomy): Bacteria > Bacillota > Clostridia > Oscillospirales > Oscillospiraceae > JAJQBJ01. Next base: position 6,599 of record CAYLVH010000022.1, on the reverse strand, counting down.
CCTCCACGATCTGATAGGTGCTGCCCCGGCTGCCATATGGCCCGAAATACCTGGCCCCGTCCTCCTCCACCCGGCTGACCAGGGAGAAGCGGGGGTAGGGGGACTTCACATCCAGCCGGATATAGGGATAGCCCTTGTCATCCTTCAGGAGGATATTGTACTTAGGCTGATAGCGCTTGATGGTGGCGCACTCCAGCACCAGGGCCTCAAATTCCGAGTTCACCACGATGATGTCAAATTGGTAAATCTGGCTGACCATGGCCCGGGTTTTCGGCCCGTGGGAGCCCAGATCATAAAAGTACTGGCTGACCCGGTTGCGCAGGGCCTTGGCCTTGCCCACATAGATCACCGTGCCGCTTTTGTCCATCATAATATAGACGCCCGGCTTCAGGGGAAGGCCATGGGCCTTCTCTTTCAGTTCCTCAAAGGTCACCCTTCGCCTCCTCTCTCCATGATGCGCAAAGCGCCGCAGCATACGCTACGGCGCTTTTGCAGGTTTTGATACTTATTGAAAATCAGCACTCGCCGTTTTCTGTCGCGGCAACTGCTGCCAGTGCCTCAACAGCCTCGGCCTCATCCGCGCCGTCAGCAATCAGAGTAATGGTGGTTCCCTGGACGATTCCCAGAGACAGGACACCCAGCAGGCTCTTGGCGTTAACTCTTCTCTCATCCTTCTCTACCCAAATGCTCGACTTAAACTCATTGGACTTTTGGATAAAGAATGTAGCGGGTCTTGCGTGCAAACCAACCTCGATGTTGACAACAGCTTCCTTTTTAACCATAATGGGTACCCCCTAAAAAGTTTGTGCGTGATTATCGTAATTATAAACATAGAATAGCAGATTTTTCATATTTTCGTCAATGGCAAATTGAACAAATTTGCAGGAGTTCTTGCTGGCTTGCGTCGCACGTTTCCCAAACCTGAAAATTCCTGATTGCCCATGGGATCACTTGAGCTCCACCACGGTGACGCCGTTTTCCCCCTCGCCATAGCGGCCCAGGCGGAAGCTCTTGACGTATTTGTTGGCCTTCAACCTCTGGTGTACCGCCGCCCGCAGGGCGCCGGTACCCTTGCCGTGGATGATGGTCACCGTCTCCAGCTTTGCCATCATGGCATCGTCCAGGAAACGGTCCACCACCCCCTGGGCTTCGTCGGTCATCATGCCCCGGATATCCAGCTCCCTGGGAGCCGCTTTGGCCCGGAAGGCGCTCTTCACCGGGGTGCTGACCTTGGGCACCAGGTTCTTCTTGGCCTTGCCCTCCACAACCCGGACCTCCTCCTGCTTGGCGCTGAGCTTCATCACTCCCGCCTGGAGCTGCAGGGTGCCATCCTTGGCAATGGCCGTCACCATCGCCTGGGAGTGGAGCTTGATCAGCTCCACCGTGTCCCCCACCACCGCGGGGCGGGTCACAGGCACCGGCTCCTCCTTCCGCTGGCCCAACCGGGCATCCGCTTCGTTCAGGCTGCGGCGGATGGAGGTCCGCTCCTCGTTGGCAGCCTGCCAATCCTCCGCCCTCTTCTGCTTTTTCTTCATCTCCTGGAGTTCCCGGAACACCTGGTCCGTGGTGGCCCTGGCGTCATCGATGATGCGCCGGGCCTCCTGTCGGGCGGTCTCCGCCGCCCGCTCCACCTCCGCGTCCGCCCGCTCCCGGGCGGTTTTCGCGGCCCGGGCGTCCGCCTCCATGGTCAGGCGGAGCTGGTGGGTCTCCAACTGCTCCTTTTCCAGGGCCTGCCGCTGCTGCTCCAGCTGGTTCAGGACATCCTCAAACTGGATATTCTCCGTATCCATCTGGGCGCTGGCCCGCTGGATGATGTGCTCCGGCAGACCCAGCCGCCGGGATATGGCAAAGGCGTTGGACTTGCCTGGAATCCCAATGAGCAGGCGGTAGGTGGGCCGCAGGGTCTCCACATCGAACTCGCAGGAGGCGTTCTGCACCCCCGGGGTGGTCATGGCGTAGAGCTTCAGCTCCGCATAGTGGGTGGTTGCCAGCACCTTGGCCCCCAGCTGGCGGGCCTCTTCAATCACGGCGATTGCCAGGGCCGCGCCCTCAACGGGGTCTGTGCCCGCCCCCAGCTCGTCAAAGAGGATCAGCGTCCCTTCGTCCGCTCCCTCCAAAATTTGCACAATATTGGTCATATGGGCGGAGAAGGTGGACAGGGACTGCTCAATGGATTGCTCGTCCCCGATGTCCGCCAGCACCTGGCTGAACACGGAAATCTCGCTGCCGTCGTCCACCGGCAGATGCAGCCCGCACTGGGCCATGAGCACAAATAGCCCTGCGGTCTTCATGGTGACCGTCTTGCCGCCGGTGTTGGGGCCAGTGACCACCAGGGTGTCAAACTCCTTCCCCAGCCGCAGGTCAATGGGCACCGCAGTTTTGGGGTCCAGCAGGGGATGGCGGGCATGGCGGAAGACGAATCCCCCGGATTTGGTGAGCTTTGGCTCCATCCCCTTCATCCGGTAGGACAGATGTCCCCGGGCGAAGATCAGGTCCAGCATGACCAGCGTGTCATAGCTCTCCTGAATCCCCTCCCCGTCCTTGGCCACGTCGGCGGACAGCTCCGCCAAAATCCGCTGAATCTCCTGCTTTTCCTGGGCCGCCAGCTCCCGCAGCTCGTTGTTGGCCTGCACCACGCCCATCGGCTCCACGAAGAAGGTGGAGCCGGAAGATGACACGTCATGGACCAGGCCGGGAATGTCGTTGCGATGCTCTGATTTCACCGGCACCACATAGCGGTCCGACCGGATGGTGATGATGGCCTCCTGTAGGTACTTGGAAGTCGTGGGGCTGGAGATCATCTTTTGCAGCACATCCCGCACCTTGCCGGAGGCCGCCTTGATCTTCCGCCGGATTTGCAGCAGCTGGGCGCTGGCGTTATCCGCGATTTCGTCCTCCGCCACGATGGCGTGGGAAATCTCATCCTCCAGCAGCCGGTTGGGCCGCAGGCAGTGGAACAGGTGATCCAGGCAGGTAGGCTCCCCGCCGTCGGCGGTGTACTGCTCCACCTGCCGGATGGTGCGCAGCACCGAGCAGATGTCCAGCAGCTCCCGGGTGCTGAGACTCCCGCCTACGCTGGCCCGGTGGAGGCTCCCCGCCACCGGCTTTATCCGGGAAAAAGCAGGAGTGCCTTGCACATCCATCATCCTCCGGGCGGCGCTGGTCTCCTCCAGCAGCCGCTTCACCTGGTTCTCGTCCGTACTGGGCGTCAGGTTCCGCGCCCGCTCCTTCGCATCCTCGCAGACACATTGGGCGCTCAAAAGCTCCAGCACCCGGGGCAGCTCCAGGGTGCGGATTGATTTTTCAAACATATTCATAGTTGCCTCTTATTTCTGCCCGCCAGGGCTGTCCTTGGTCAGCATCTTGTAAAAGTCCAGTGTCGCAAAGCCCCGCTCCAGCTGTGTCAGGGTAAAGGCCTCGCAGACATCATTCATCCCCTTTTGTTCCTCCGGGGAGAGCCGGAAGGAAAACAGCTTTTTCGGATTGCCCAGCACCACATGGCGCATGGCCGCCAGGCTTCCCCGGGTCAGGGGCATGGAGACGCCGTCCCCCATCTCTCCCCGGCATTCCCGGCAGTGGAGCACCCCCTCCCGCAGGTGGAGCATGGGCTCCTCTGGCTCCTGGCCGCAGACGCCGCAGGCGTCCAGCAGCGGCTCGTAGCCCGCCAGGCTCATCAGCTTCAATTCAAAGGCGCTCTTCACCTGCCCCAGGGGCTTGTTCAGCTGATCCAGGGCGTAGAGGGAATTCAGGCTCAGGCTCATTAGCTCCGGGGCCGGGACCTCCTCCTGGCTCAAAAGCTCCAGCAGCTCTGCAAAATAGGAGGCCAGGGCCAGCTTTTCCACATCCTGACGGACGCCCCAGAACATCTGCTCCGGGTTGGCCTCCCGGATGGCCCAGCGCCCCTGGAACTCGTACAGGGTCAACTCCGAATACACCAGCAGCTGGGCGCCGGCGCTCACCTTGCTGTTCTTCCGGCGACAGCCCCGGGCGGAGACGGTCATCTTCCCATGGTCCGGCGTCAGGAGGGTCAGAATTTTGTCCGCCTCTTTATATTTTACTTCGCGCAGCACCAGCGCGTGGGTGGTTCTATCCATAGTTCTTCTATGTACGGCCATCAAGGCCGTGGAGAGGCCGGCCTACGGCCGGCCGTCCGCTTCTTCTCTCGTCTCTCTCGGGTCAGCAGCCAAGCCTCCGGCAAACCGGTGGCAAAGAACAATTTCCAGGCCTGTTCGTCCGTCATAGATACCAGTCTCCTTTTTCAAAATTAGGATTGGCACTCTTCCGCCGAATTATCAGCGGGAATTCCTGCATCCCCTTAGACCAGTCTATGATGGATTTTGCTTTTTCGTGATATTTAGTCGTCCTTATACCCAAAATTCCGGACCAAATTGGCGTTATCCCGCCAGTTCTCCTTCACCTTCACCCAGGTTTGCAGGTAAATTTTGGTGCCCATAAAGCGCTCCATATCAGCCCGGGCCAGGGAGGAAATCTTTTTCAGCATGGCCCCCTTCTTGCCGATGATAATGCCCTTGTGGCTCTCCTTCTCGCAATAAATGGTGGCGTCCACATCCACGATGCCAGTGTCAATCCGCTCGGAAAAGCGGGTGATCTCCACCGCGGTGCCGTGGGGGATCTCATGCTCCAGGCAGAGCAGCAGCTTCTCCCGAAGGATTTCCGCCATGACCTGGCGCTCGGGCTGATCGGTGACCATATCCTCCGGAAACAGCCGGGGTCCCTGGGGCAGATAGTCGTCCAGGATGCCCAGCAGTTCCTCCACCCCCTCCTTCTCCTTGGCGGAGATGGGCATCACGGCGCTGAACTCATAGACCTGCTGATAGGCGGCGATCACCGCCAGCAAATCCTCCTTGCGCTCCAGAGTGTCAATCTTGTTGATGACCAGCACAGCAGGGGCGCCCAGCTTGGCGATCTTGGCGATAAGCTGGCGCTCCGGCCCGCCCACATTGGGGATGGGCTCCACCAGCAGCAGGACGGCGTCCACATCCGCCACGGAGTTTTCCACCACCTTCACCATGTAGTTGCCCAGCTTAGTCTTGGCCTGCACCAAGCCCGGGGTGTCCATAAAGACAAACTGGCTCCCGCCCCGGTTGACAATGGCGCAAATGCGATTGCGGGTGGTCTGGGGCTTGTTGGTCACAATGGCGATCTTCTCCCCCACCAGAGCGTTGGTCAGGGTGGACTTGCCCACGTTGGGCCGTCCGCAAATCGTAATCATGCCGGATTTTGTAATTTCCATGTAGTTACCTCTATCATTCGTAATTTTTCCCTTTTCCGTCAATTTCCATCCCACCGGACAAAGAGGACAGCGGCGATCAGGGCCAGCAGCAGGGCGGCGTCCAGCCCCAGCCGCCGGGAGAGCATGTCCCACAGGCCGCCGCTGAGAAGCCAGCCCCCCAACAGCCACAGGGCCACCAGCACCGCGAAAACCGCCGCAGCCAGCACCGCGCCTGCTGCGGCATCCTTGGCGGCGCCAATCAGGGGGTCCTCCTCCAGGGAAACCCGGTCGCACACCGCCTCAATGGCGGTATTCACCAGCTCCAACCCGATAACCAGCCCGCAGCACAGGGAGATCAAGGCCATCTCCCCCTTTTCCAGCCCGGCCAGCAGCCCCAGCCAGTGGGCAAACACCGCCGCGCACAGGTGAAAGCGCAGATTCCGCTGGGTTTTCACCGCATTTCCCAGGCCCGCCCCGGCGTAGCGGAAGGAGCGGAAGAATTTTTTCAGCCACATATCATTCCCTGGTGATGCCCAGCTGTCCCAGGATGGCCTCCTCCCGGCCCCGCATCTGGCGCTGCATGGGTCCGTCGTCCATATGGTCATAGCCCAGCAGGTGGAGCACCGAATGCACCGTCAGATAGGCGAACTCCCGCTCCACGCTGTGGCCGAACTCCTCCGCCTGGGCCTTGGCCCGGTCCAGGTTCAGCACCATGTCCCCCAGGGGCAGCAAGCCAGTGGCCGGATCCAGCTCTCCTGTCTCCTCCCGGGGTGGCTCCCCCGGCGTCCACTCAAACATGGGAAAGGACAGCACATCAGTAGGGGCATCCATCCCCCGCTGCTCCAAGTTGATCTCATGGATTCCCCCGTCATCGGTAAACAGCACGTCCACCTCGCAGGGAACCTCTACCCCCTCGGCCTCCAGGGCGGTGTCAATCACCTTGGCAATCAACGCCTCATACTCCCCGGTATCCTCCGTCAAATCGGAGTCAAAAATGATCTCGTTTTTCATACCTCATCACTTCTTTTTACTTCCTGCCGCTGTTCCGGCGCTTTTCGTCCTCTTCATAGGCCTTGATGATCCGCTGAACCATGACATGGCGCACCACGTCGCTGCCAGTCAGGCGGCAGATCTCCACCCCTTCCACGCCCTTCAACACCCGCATGGCCTCCTTCAAGCCGCTGGTCTTGTCGGCGGGCAGGTCGATCTGGGTCACGTCGCCGGTGATGACAATCTTGGAGTTGAAGCCCATCCGGGTCAGGAACATCTTCATCTGCTCCCGGGAGGTGTTCTGCGCCTCGTCCAGGATGATGAAGGAATCGTCCAGGGTGCGCCCCCGCATATAGGCCAGGGGGGCCACCTCGAT
>CAYLVH010000021.1:0-22235 GCA_964387095.1 uncultured Oscillospiraceae bacterium | reverse complement strand
CAGGAGCAGAGTCCAGTTCAGGCAGTGGAAAAACCCCTCTGTAACCACCGTTATCCCCAGGCAGATCACCATGGGCAGCACCATCAGGGCCAGACCGGAAAGATAGTTCGTAATAAACAGGCACTCCCGCCGCATGGGCATCATATGGATGGCCACCGCGGACCGGTGCTGGAACAGATAAGAGAACACCGCCATGGCACAGACGATGGCATCAACGAAGGCAATGATATAACATTTCCCAGCTAGGAACGCGACCATGTAATCCGCATTCATTTGCAAATATTCCGCTCCACTGTTGATAATCGCGGAGGCCACCATCAGCGGCATTACGACCAACCAACCAAGGGTGGATAGCACCCAAATGGGCCAGAATCGGGTCATATTTTTGCGAAACAGCGCCCAATTAAAGCACCCGTTCTTTAACTGCATAGTCGTCACCTCCCAGTTCGTAGATGAAAATCTCCTCCAGGGTCAGGGGGATGGCCTCCATGAAAATCGGAGCCAGGGTGGCCATGCGGTTGGTCACATCCACCGCATGGCCCCGGACAATCAGGGTATAGATCCGGCCAACCGAGGAGATATGAAGCACGTCCATGCCCACAGGCAGCTTGGGCATCTCCCCGTCAAAGACAATCTGCATTTTCACCACGTTGTCCTGAAGCTCGCTCAGGGAGCGTTCCAGGAGCCCCCTGCCATGGCTAAGCACCCCCACATGGTCGCAGATGTCCTCCAGCTCCCGGAGATTGTGAGAGGACACCAGCACCGTGGTACCCCGCCGGATGACATCACCCATCATCAGGGACCAGACCTGCCGTCTCATGACCGGGTCCAGGCCATCCACCGGTTCATCCAGCACCAGCAAATCCGGCATACAGCTCAGGGCCAGCCAGAAGGCCACCTGTTTTTGCATCCCCTTGGAGAGGCGGCGGATGGGCCGCTTTTCATCCACCTCGGGAAAGGCGTCCCGGAGCTTTTCAAACCGCTCCACACTGAACCTGGGATAAATCCCCTTGTAAAACCTCATCATATCCCGGGCGGAGGCGGACATGAAATAATAAAAGTCATCTGGGATCACCCCAATGCGGCTTTTCACCTCCGGGTTCTCGTAGACGGGCTTTTCGTCCACCAGCACCTCGCCAGAGTCCGGACGGTACGCGCCAATGATGTGCCGGATCGCGGTGGATTTTCCCGCGCCGTTGGGGCCGATCAGGCCATAAACACTGCCTTTGGGCACCGTCATGGTCAGGTTCTCCAGGGCAGGAAAGCCATCAAAGCTCTTGGACACTTTTTTCACTCTAATCATTTTGGGCACCTCTTTTTTGGGCCTCCAGCAACCTCTGAGAGAGTTGCTCCGCTGTCATCCCCATCCAGATCAGTTCCTCCGCCGCCCGGTCCAGCAGCCGGAGCAAATCCGCCTTTCTCGTTTTACTGCCCCGGTAGTCCACAACCACAGGGGTTCCGTCCTTTTTCATCATCACATAGCCCTCGTCCGCAAGCTCCTGATAGGCCTGCCAGATGGTCTTGGGATTGATCGCCAGGCGGGTGGACAGCTCCCTGACCCCGGGTAGCGCCTCTCCCGGGCGCACCGCCCCGATCAGCGCCATATGCCGCAGCTCCTCTTTCATTTTCTGCCAGACCGGCCTTCCATCTCTCGGGTTCAGAATCACCAAAAATACTCCCTCCAGACTGTCTGATTCATCAATTCAGTGTAGCATCAAAGGCCCCAAATTACAACTCAGGGAAGATAAAGAATCCTTGTAACTTTCTTAACTTTTTCTTAAATTTATCCGGGTTTCCCAGGGATTCAGAGCGCAAAAATCCCCGGAGATCATTCTCCGGGGATTTCTGCCTAGGGATTGGATCAGCCGTGAATCAGGCTGAGAATCAAAGTCACAACAATCCAGAAAATTGCCACATACTTGGTCCAGCGGGCCAGCTTGGCATCCCAGCCCTTGGCCTTGCCCTTGGACATAAAGGTGTCCATACCGCCGGCGATGGCACCGGACAGGCCCGCGCTTTTACCAGACTGCAGCAGAACCACTGCGATCAGGAACAGAGAGGCCAGCAGCTGGATAATGGTGACAATCAGCTTAACAACACTCATTTTCATCTTCCTTTCCTTGTTCCCATACAGGGATTTCCAAAACACCGAAAATCGGGGACAGACGCTTGAACGTATGTTACATAATATCATAATGCCCCTTAAATTTCAAGGGACATCTTCTATTTTTTGCCCGTTTTTTCAAGCAATTTCTGTCCTTACAGCCCGATATGGAACCGCTCCATCCAGCTGTTCAGCTGCAACAGGTATGCCATCATCTGGGGCCCTGCCATCAGCTGCCCAAACCAGGGCTTTCCATAGTCCCCACCGGAGCGCAGCAACCCCTTCTCCAGCTTCTCTTGGTTGACCAAGGCCCGCACCAGCGCGTTGTGATCCCGGAGCACCCGGGCCAGCTTCTCCCGGATCATCATCTCATAGATGGGATGGTGGGTCTTGGGGTAGGGGGACTTGGGCCGGCGGAGCACATCTCCAGGCAGCAGGTCGGAAAAGGCATCCCGGAGCACCTGCTTCCGGACGCCGTCCTTGCTCTTCATGACCCAGGGAATATTCCAGACATATTCCACCAGATGATGGTCGCAGAATGGCACCCGAACCTCCAGGCCGGAATACATACTCATCCGGTCCTTGCGCTCCAGCAGGGCGGTCATAAACCACCGGACGGATAACCAGCCCACCTGTCTCCGCTTCTGCTCCGTCTCATCCTCTCCATCCAGCAGGGGGGTCTGCGCCACCGAAGCCCGATACCGGGCCTCCACATACTCCTGAAGCCCGATTTTCCGCACCAGCTCCGGGTCCAGCACCTCCGTCCGGTGCTCCAGCACCGGGCACCAGGGGAAGGTATCCGCATTCAGCATCTCTGGCCGGTAAAACCAGGGATACCCCCCGAAGATCTCATCCGAGCACTCCCCGGAGACGGCCACCACATGCTGCTCCGCCACCTGGCGGCAATACCACAGGAGGGAAGCGTCCACATCCGCCATACCAGGCAGATCCCGGGCAGCCACCGCTTCATCCAGCAGATCGGGCAGCTCCGCCACCGGGCAGGTCAGCACGGTATGCCGGGTGCCGCAGGCCTGGCTGACCCGTTTGGCCCAGGGGGCATCTGCGTCGGGCTGGAAGGAGGAGGCCTTAAAATACTTGTCATTGTCAGTGTAATCAAAGGAATAGGTCTCCAGCGGCGGCATACCGGCCTCCCGGTAGGCCTTCGCGGCCGCCGCCGTGATGACAGAGGAGTCCAGCCCGCCAGACAGGAAGGTGCAGAGGGGAACATCGCTGACCAGCTGCCGCCGGATGGCGGATTCCAAAAGCTCCCGGAGATGGGCCACCGTATCCTCATAGTTCTCCTCATGGGGCAGGCTCACCAGGCCCCAGTAGGACCACTTCTGGATCCCGGACTCACTGACCGTCATGGTGTAGGCGGGTTCCAGCTCCTCCACCCCTGCAAAGGTTCCCTGTCCCGCTGTCCGGGCAGGGGAGATCCCCAGCAGTTCGCACCAGGTGTGATCGTTCGCCCTGGGCTCAAGCCCCGGATATTGGAACAGGGCCTTCAACTCGGAGGCGAAAACAAAGCTGTCCCCCTGGCGGGCGTAGAAAAAGGGCTTTACGCCAAAGCGGTCCCGGCAGCACAGCAGGGTCCGGGTCTCACTGTTCCACAATGCAAAGGCAAAGATCCCCTCAAGCTCCTGGCCCACCTGGCTTCCATATTCCACTCCGGCATAGAGCACCACCTCTGTGTCCGAGGTGGTCTCAAAGGCATAGCCCTTCTCCTCCAGCCTGCGCCGCAGGGCCGGGGCGTTGTACAGCTCTCCGTTGTACACTAGCACCCAATCCGCCCCGTTCACATGCCAGACCATGGGCTGGGCGCCCCCGACCGGGTCAATGACCTCCAACCTCCTATGTACCAGTACACAGTCCTGACAGCTCCAGCTCCCGCTGTCGTCCAGCCCCCGCCGGGCCAGGACTGCCCCCATTCGCTCTCCCGCCCGGAGCAGCTCCAGCGTCCGGTTCTCCCGGGTAAAATCACAAAATCCCGCAATGCCGCACATATTCATTCTCCTTTGCTTCCAGAATTTGTTCTCTGTATTCTATGTCCCGCAGCTTGGATCTGTGCAAAACAAAGGGAAGCCCGGAGGAATCCTAAAAGAAATCCTCCGGGCCGGTGTACAAAACAATCAGTTCTTCTGCTGATTCTGGCTGTCATCCTTCAGCTGGTTCTGGTTATTGGAAGCCTGCTGGTTCTTCTGACGCATCTTCATATTCTGGTTGCTCTGGCTGTTCTGATTGTTCTGAGCGTTCTGGCTATTCATGTTGTTATTGTTTCTGGACATCTTAAATCACCTCCGTGATAAAGTCTGCCCCGAAATCTTAAAATCATGCAAAAAATATTTAAAAGCTATATTCGTCCCGGGTTACGCCGCCAAACTCGCTGAGCTTCAAGGTCGGATTCTTGTCGCAGGTCCACTTGATGCTCCAGGGGGAGACGAAGAGCAGCAGATGGTTGCCGTGGTAGTCCTCCACCAACTTCATATCCGAGGCCATGATCAGATCGTCGTTGATATCCCCCTCAAAGCTGTCGATCCAGCGCAGGCTTTCATAGGGAAGCCCCTCCATGATGATCTCCACATTATACTCGTTTTTCAGGCGATACTGGAACACGTCAAATTGCAGGGTGCCCACCACTCCCACAATGACCTCCTCCATCCCGGTAAAGGGAATCTTGAAGATCTGAATGGCGCCCTCCTGGGCGATCTGCTCCGCGCCCTTGATAAACTGCTTGCGCTTCAGGGTGTCCTTGGGACGGACCCGGGCGAAGTGCTCAGGGGCAAAGGTGGGGATGGGGTCGAAGTAAAACTTGTTGACTGGGGCACACAGGGTGTCTCCAATGGAGAAGACACCTGGGTCGAAAACGCCGATGATATCACCGGCATAAGCCTCCTCGATGATCTCACGCTCAGAGGCCATGAGCTGCTGGGGGCGGGACAGCTTGATCTTTCTCCCCTGCTGCATATGGTAATATTCCTTGTCGGCCTCGAACTTGCCGGAGCAGATTCGCATAAAGGCAATGCGGTCCCGGTGGGCCTTGTTCATATTGGCCTGGATTTTGAAAACAAAGGCGGAGAAATCCTCGTCCAAGGAGTCCACAACCCCCTTGTCTGTCTTGCGGGGCAGCGGGGGAGTGGTCATACGCAGGAACTCCTCCAGGAATGGCTCCACGCCGAAGGTGGTCAGGGCGGAGCCGAAAAACACCGGGGACAGCTTGCCGTGGCGGACCCGCTCCAGGTCAAACTCGGCGCCGGCCCCCTCCAGCAGCTCCACGTCCTCCAGCAGCTTCTCCCGCTTATCCGCTCCGATCATATCCGCCAGGGCGGGGTCATCCAGGTCGATTTCGGTGGCCGTGGACTGGCGGGTGTTTGTGTTGGATGTGAAGTGGATCATCCAGCCGTGCTCCCGGTCATAGACACCCTTAAATTCCTTTCCGCAGCCCACAGGCCAGTTGCAGGGATAGGTGTCAATGCCCAGCTCGTTTTCAATCTCCTCGCAAAGCTCAAAGGGGTCTCTGGCCTCCCGATCCATCTTGTTGATAAAGGTAAAAATGGGAATGTCCCGGAGCACACAGACTTTAAACAGCTTGCGGGTCTGGGCCTCAACACCCTTGGCGGCATCAATGACCATGACGGCGGAGTCCGCCGCCATCAGGGTGCGGTAGGTGTCCTCGGAGAAGTCCTGGTGTCCCGGGGTATCCAGGATGTTGATGCAAAAGCCCTCATACTGGAACTGCATCACGGAAGAGGTCACAGAAATGCCCCGCTGCTTCTCAATCTCCATCCAGTCGGAGACGGCGGCGCGGGTGTTCTTTTTGCCCTTGACCACACCTGCCTGGGCGATGGCGCCTCCGTACAGCAGGAACTTTTCAGTCAGGGTCGTCTTGCCGGCGTCCGGGTGTGAAATAATTGCAAAGGTACGGCGGCGTTTGATTTCGGATTCGTAAGTTGACAAAGGGAAACCCTCCAATTATTCAGAATTTTTCAGAAAAGCCGTGTCTCTACATGGGAAACCCTCCATAAACCGGTCATTGGCACATAATAAGTCATTATAATGGATTATTCTAACACGAAGGACGCGCAATTTCAACGGGCAGAAAAGAAAAAAGCGCTGACAAAGTGTTTTAGGCAGCTTTAAGGGCCCGCCGCGGGACGCGGCAGGCCCTAAGTATACATGAATCCTTATTCCTCGTCGGCCAGCGCCTTGCACAGCAGTTGCAAGCCGGTCAGAACCTGTCCCTGCTCCGCTTGGCTCAGGGAATTCAGCATTTTTCCGAAGCAGTCAGAGACGTTGGACGCGCTGCGGTTGCGGATCTCCGCATATTTCTCCGTGGTCTCCACATAAATCACCCGGCGGTCGGTCTCAGACCGCTTACGGCGCACCAGCCCCATGCGTTCCAACCGGTCCACCACGCCGGAAATGGTACTGTTCGCGCTGCCAGTCAGTTCGGCCAGCGCACTGATGGGCACCGTTCCCTCCGTCTCCAGGGAGGACAGGACCAGGGCTTGGGGAAAAGTCAAGTTCAGCTTTCCGTAATGCTCCCGAAACTGATGAGAAAATTCATGGGTTGCACGCAAATATTCCTTCAGGATTTCCTTTTCCAGCGCCATATCAACATCTCCTGTTATATCACTCTGCCGTCAAGGCAACTTTAAACCTTTAACTTTAATAATAATGACACATTTTTTGCATGTCAATCTTTTTGCCAAAAAGTTCACGAATTCTTCATATGTCGTTGTTTCAGGTCGGATTTTGTTTAAAATTATTTAAGCAAAAAGCAGAGCCGCCGATAAAGCCGACAGCTCTGCTTTCATTCATTTATTTACAAGCATTTCATATCTGCATTCCTGCAATGACTCTGGCGCAGCGGGGGCACAGCTCCGGATGCTGTCCCGCCTGGCCAATGGCCTCATTGTGGTTCCAGCAGCGGGGACACTTGGGGGCGGTGTTCAGCTCCACCTTGATGGTCAGTCCGGGGAACTGCTCGCCGGGCATGCCTTCGCCCTGGCCGGAGACCACGTTGACCTTGGAGACAATAAACAGCGCTTCCAATTCGCCCTGTCCCAGGCCCTGGGGGAATGCCTTCTGGCCCTCCTCATCCATATACAGAGTGACAGTGGCATCCTGAGCCTTGGTGACGGTCTTGTCGGCCCGCACCTGCTCCAGGGCCTTATTGACATCCGCTTTCAGGGCAAGGACCTTTGCCCAGTACGCCTGCTTCTCCTCATCAAACTGGTAGGCGGGGTTGACTTCTGGAATCTCGTTGAAGAGGACGCTCTCCGCATCGGCGGACTTGTCGTGGGGCATCTCCTTCCAAATTTCCTCAGAGGTAAAGGCCAGGATGGGGGTCAGCAGACGGGCCAGCCCGTCCAGGATAATATAGATGGCGGTCTGCGCGGACTGGCGGGGGAAACCCTCATCGCAGTACAGGCGATCTTTGATGATATCCAGGTAGAAGTTGGACATATCCACTACACAGAAGTTGTAGATTGCCCGGTAAGCGGTGTGGAACTCATACGCATCATAGGCTGCGCGGGCCTCCGCCAGCAGGTCATTGAACCGGGAGACCGCCCACTGATCCAGGGCAACCATCTCCCCGAAGGGAACCTGCTGGTCGGGGGCAAAGCCGTTCAGGTTGCCGATAATATACCGGCAGGTATTGCGGATCTTACGGTATGCATCAGACAGCTGATTCATAATTTTCTGGTCGATGCGCATATCCTGGGTGTAATCCGCAGAGGACACCCACAGGCGCAGCAAGTCCGCGCCGTACTTCTTAATAATATCATTGGGCGCCATGGTGTTGCCCTGGGACTTGTGCATCGCTTTTCCCTGGCCATCCACGGTCCAGCCATGGGTGACAATCTGTTTGTAAGGAGCCTTGCCGGTGGCGGCAATGGAGGTCAGCATGGAGGACTGGAACCAGCCGCGATACTGGTCGCCGCCTTCCAGGTATAGGTCCGCAGGATAGCACAGCTCCGGCCGCTGCTCCACAACAGCCGCCCAGGTGGAGCCGGAGTCAAACCAGACATCCATGATGTCCTGCTCCTTGCGGAAGTCGCTGCCGCCGCACTTAGGGCAGACTGTACCCTGGGGGAGCAGCTCGGCTGCTTCCTTTGCCCACCAGGCGTTGGAGCCTTCCTGACGGAAAATCTCGGAAACCTTCTCAATAGTCGCCTCATTGACCAGAGGCTCGTCGCAAGTGCGGCAGAAGAAGATGGGAATGGGCACCCCCCAGGTGCGCTGGCGGGAGATGCACCAGTCGGAACGGTCGCGGATCATGGAAATCATGCGCTCCTTGCCCCAGTCAGGCTTCCACCAGATCTCGTCGC
The DNA here is from genome assembly GCA_964387095.1 of uncultured Oscillospiraceae bacterium. GTDB lineage: Bacteria > Bacillota > Clostridia > Oscillospirales > Oscillospiraceae > JAJQBJ01. The sequence continues at coordinate 13,799 of CAYLVH010000021.1, read as the reverse complement.
AGGCCTGAATCGCCTGCTCCTTGATGGCGTCCACGGAGGCAAACCACTGGGAGGTGGCGCGGAAGATAATGGGCTTCTTGCAGCGCCAGCAGTGGGGATAGCTGTGGACAATCTTCCTGGAGGACAGCAGGGCGCCGGATTTCACCAGGTCAGCATAGATCACGTCGTGGGCGTCCCGCAGGACGTGCAGCCCCTGATATTTGCCGGCGTACTCGTTCAGATAGCCCCTGGAGTCCACGCAGACCTCCATGTTCATGGAGGTGTCAAACAGCTCTGGATAGCGTTGGCAGACCGCAAAGTCGTCGGCGCCAAAGGCAGGCGCGGTATGAACGCAGCCAGAGCCAGCGTCCAGGGTGACATGGTCCCCCAGGATCACTTGGGAATCCCGCTCCATAAAGGGGTGATAAGCGGTCATATATTCAAACTCGGTGCCGGGCAGGGTTGCGATGATCTCATAGCCGGTGATATCGGACTCCTTCATGACGGAGTCCACCAGTTCGGTGGCCATGATGAGGACCTCGCCGTTGGGGATCTTCACCAGGGAGTACTCCAGCTGGCCGTTCAGGCAGATACCCATATTGCCGGGCAGCGTCCAGGTGGTGGTGGTCCAGATCACGAAATAGGTGTTGTTCAGATCCGCATACCGGGCCAGCTTACCCTTGTCATCATGAACCTTGAATTTGACGAAGATAGTGACAACGGGATCGTCTGCGTATTCAACCTCGGCCTCAGCCAGGGCGGTTTCGTCAGTGGGGCACCAGTACACGGGCTTCAGGCCCTTATAGATATACCCCTTCTTAGCCATGGCACTGAACACCTTAACCTGCTCCGCCTCGAACTCAGGCTTCAGGGTCACATAGGGGTGCTCCCAGTCGCCAATGCCTCCTAGGCGCTTGAATTCATCCCGCTGCCGGTTCAGATACTTGAGGGCGAATTCCCGGCACTTATTGCGGAATTCAGGCACGGGCATGGTGTTGCGCTTCACGCCCTGCTTCTGAATGGCAGTTTCAATGGGCATGCCGTGGGTATCCCAGCCGGGAATATAAGGAGCCTGGAATCCGGACATGTTCTTATAGCGAACAATAAAATCCTTCAGAATCTTATTCAGGGCCGTGCCGATATGGATATCGCCGTTTGCATAGGGAGGGCCATCGTGGAGAACGAACAGGGGCTTCCCCTCGTTCTTCTTCATTAGCTTATTGTAGATATCTGCCTCCTGGAACCCCTCCAGCATTGCCGGCTCCCGCTGAGGCAGATTGCCCCGCATGGGGAAACCGGTTTTTGGCAGATGGATGGTAGCATTATAATCCTGGGACATTGGATTTATCTCCTTCTATCTGTTTGTACAATTTAATTTCGTGATAAAAACATCAGCTGTTCTTATCACGAAATCAGGTTCCATATGAAATTGAGCCCGGGGAATTACTCCTCGTCAAACTCGCTGGTATTTGCCCCTGTGATGGCGTCAAACAGGGAACCGGTGTTGTCCATGTCGCCTTGCTCCTCAACGGCGGCCGTGGACTCCTCCTCAGCCGCTTCCTCGCTGTCAGTCTCGTCGTCAAAGCTCATGCTCATCATATTCCGGGAGATCTCTTCCGCCACAGCGGCTTCGCTGTCCTCCACGCGGACAGTGGGTTCATCCATTTCGTCCTGGATCTCCGCCTTACCTGTGGATACAGGTGCGAAATTCTCGTTCTCCACAGGCATGCTGTCCAGCAAAGTCGCCAGGGGGCCCATCAGCTGGCGGACCTGGCGGACATACTCGGCAGTGGCCTTCTTGACGCTGACCAGGCGGGCCTCCTCCTGGGCCACCTCCGCTTTCAGGCGTTCCGCGTTCTCAGCCGCATAATTGGTCGCCTGGTTGATGATCTCCTGGCGCTCCCGCTCAGCACCGGCGCGGATGGCCTCAGCGTCCTTCCGGGCGGCCCGGAGCAGCTCGTCCGCAGCGTCCTGGCTGGCGGTGTCAACCTGCTGCTGTGCAGGCTTGGGCGCGGGCTTCACCGTGGTCTTGGACTGGTTCTGTTCCAGGGCAGCGGCCAGCGCCTGCGTCTTCTTGCGCAGCTTGGCATAGCTATTGGACAGCTTGCCGTAGTTTGTGTACAGTGCAGTATAATCCTCAGTCAACTTGTCCAGGAAGTCATCGACCTCGGCCATATCATAGCCCTTACGGCTACGGGGAAATCCATGCTCCTGAACTTCTTTTGGTGTCATCATATCTGTATACCCCCAAATCGGAACGTCCTATTATTTATTTTTACAGCGTAGGATTAAAAGATCCAGCCGCTGCTCTCCAGTTCATCCCGGAGCTTTCCTTCCATGTTCACATTGCTGGGCATCACGATAAAGGTGCGCTCTGCAACCCGCTTCAAATTGCCCCGGACAGCATAGGCTACGCCGCCCATGAAGAACAGTAGGTGGTCAACGGTAGCATCATCCGTCTTTTCCAGGTTCAGCACCACCGTATGGTTCTTCAGCAGGTGATTGGCGATCTCCCGCATGCTCTCTACCGTCTCTGATTCTTTGGGCTCCACCAGAATCACCTGCATCTGGCTGGGGTTAGTGATATTCACAACCTTGGCGTCCCGGCTATCGCTCTCAAAATAGCTGCCGCCTGCTGCGCTGCCAGTCCTGGAAGCGGTTCTTTCCGTCCGGTTTTTGCGGCGGGGAGGCTCGGCCTCCTCTTTCTCCTCTACTTCTTCGGAACCATCCTCATATTCGTCCAGTTCGTCCTCGTCATCTTCATAAGGGTGAGCTAGGCGCTTCAGTTCATCCATAAATCCCATGGTATATCCTCCTTTAGTTCAATGCCTTGGGCGGCCGCGGACCAAATAGGGCGGTCCCCACCCGGACCAGAGTAGCGCCTTCTGCGATGGCGTCCTCATAGTCGCGGCTCATTCCCATGGAAAGACAGTCGATATCATTCCTATTATTAACCAATTTTTCTCTTATGTCAACAAAAAGCTGAAAAATTGCTGCAAAAAATGGCCGATTTGCGCCAGATTCCGTGGCAACCGGGGGAATTGCCATGAGTCCCCGCAGTCTGATACCGGGTAGCTCCACCGCTTTCTCAGCCAAAGAAAGTACCTCTTCAGGCAGAATTCCGGTTTTGCTCTCCTCCCGACCGATATTTACTTCCAGCAGGATATCCTGGGTCACGCCCAGCTTCACCGCCTGCTTGCTGATGGCCTCCAGCAGGCGGAGGGAGTCCACGGACTCAATGAGATCCACCTTGCCAACGACAAATTTCAGCTTGTTGGTCTGTAAATGGCCAATAATATGCACCTTCGCGCCCTGGTAGGCGCCGTCCTTCTGGTGGGCCACAAATTCCTGCACATGGTTTTCACTGCAAACTGGCACCCCCGCTGCAATGACCTCCCGGATGGTGTCCGAGGTCTGCACCTTGGTGGCCGCCGAAAGGGTGATCTCAGCGGGGTTCCGTCCAGCTGCCCGGGCTGCCTCGTCCATTTTCCTTCGGACCAACGCCACATTATCCGCTACGCTCATTCTGTAATCACCTTACCGCTATATATATTTTTACCCTTGGCAATCACGGTGTCTCCACTGCGGAGCGCATCTGAGCTGCCTTCATCCGAGGGCTCCACCAGGCAGTAATCGTCGCCGATATAGAGCACTGTAACGGCCTTCCACTCCGCCCGGTTGCCCACCACCACATAGACGCCCTCCTGGGAGATGGTATTCCCATCATCATCCACGTCGTTCTGAATCCGGATGGCAGACAGGGGGACCAGTAGGCCACTGGTGGTATGATACACCACATCCGCCGCCTGATACCGCATCTGGGTGGTCTGGGTCAGGTAATCGTTGGTGGAGAACACCACGGCCACTTGACCGTCCTCCTCTTCACTGATGGATTCCACTGTCATGGTGATATCAGACTTAAAGTTGCTGGTGAAGCGCAAGGTCACGGTATCGTCCATACGGGCGGCGTCCTCCGCGCTCATGGTGGCCACATAATACCAGGTTTGGCCCACGATCAGCTTGCCGATATACTGGGCGGCCTCCACCTCTGTAGCCAGGTTTTCCCACTCCTCCACGGTGGAGGGCGTCACATCTGTCAGCTTGTCCACGGTCAGGTAGGTTTCATAGCCATCCACATAGCCTGAATAGGTGCCGGAAATGCTGGTGGTCACCTGGCGGGTGTCCCCGGTGGCTTGGCTCTCCAGGACAGCTAGTTGATTGGCCAGGGTGCTGATATCCGTAGCCAGGTCAGAGCTGTCGCTGTTATACAGATAGTCCCGGCGTAAGACCAAATATTTCAGGTCCCCCGCGTTGTCATCCAGCCCCTCAAAGCTGCCGTTGGAAACACTTTGGTGAATGGAGAGCATCAGATCCTCGATCTGCCCCTCCAGCTCCACAGCGTCACCGCTTACGCCGCCGCTGCTCAAGGCCCGGAGCTGCTCCAGCTCAGCCTCCAGGTTGGCAATCTCCTTCTGCCGCTCCGCGGCCTCCTCCGTGGAATAAATTCGGGCCACAACACCGCCGACCTCAACCTTTTCACCCTCACTGAGGACGATTTCCATGAGCTCGCCTGACGCCTGATCCAGAACCTGCTCATCTCGCACCAGGAACCCAAAGGCCTCAACCCGGTCCTCCTCCGTGCTGCTGTAAACGGTGGTCAGCTCCACGGCATTATTCAGGCTATTATAGATGTAAATGCCGAAATAAGCAACGATGCCCAGGAATAGCACCAACATGGTGATTCGTATTGCATACTTGCCCGGTTTCATGTGTCAAATCCTTTCCCTCCGGCTACGCCGGTGCCCAGGATTTTTCTGACGCGCTCAGTCCCCGGCCAGTCGGCTTTCCGGCCCTCCCAGGGCTACCGGATGCTCTGGCACGATGGTGGAGATTGCATGCTTGTAGATGATCTGCTGCTTGTTGTCCGTCATCAACACCACGGTGTAAGCGTCAAAGCCCGTGACCACGCCCCGCATCTGAAAGCCATTCATCAGAAACAGGGTCAAGCCCAGCCGTTCCCTCCGTGCATGCGTCAGAAAAATGTCCTGTAAATTGTTTGTCTTTTGCATTTTGCTGCACTCCTTTTATGTATTGAGTGCGGCGATGAAGGTTTTGGGTTCAGTCGCCGCCGGAGAGGACCTTCTCCCTCCCCGACAGGCTTCGGAAGGGAGAACTCCTCCCGGCTATCATAATCCAGATGCGCCCGCAAAGTTTGCCGCAGACAGTCGACCCGCTTCAAAATCCGGCTCGGCTTGCCAGTTAATCCAATGGGTCTCCCGATTCCGTCGGAACCAGGTCAGCTGGCGCTTGGCGTACTGCCGGGAGCGCAGCTTGATCTCCTCTGCCGCTGCGTTCACGTCCCCACCGCTTTGGAGCGCGGAGGCCAGCTCCTTGTAGCCAATGGCCTGCATGGCGGTGCTGTTTTGGGGGATCCCCTCTGCCAGCAAGGCCCGGACCTCCTCCACAAGCCCCTGCTCCATCATCTCGTCCACCCGGCGGTCAATGCGAGCCCAGAGATCCTTCCGATCCTGGAAGTTCAGGCCGATGGTCACCGCCTCATAGCGGGGTGGCCTGGCCTGGGTCTCCCGGTTGTGCTGAGTGATGGTCTTGCCACTTTCATACCAGACCTCCAAGGCTCGGATGATCCGCTTCTCATCGTTGCAGCCGATGCGCCCCGCAGCGTCCGGGTCGATTTCGCAGAGGGCTTTCCACAGGGGTTCCAAGCCCTCCTCCCGGGTCTGGGCCTGGAGCTTTTCCCGCCAGCCGGTGGCCTGGACCGCAAACGTGCGGCCAGACACCAGGGAATCCACATATAGCCCGGTACCCCCCACGATCAGGGGCAGCTTTCCCCGGGCCAGGATGTCCTCCACAATGGGGACCGCATCCCTTACATAGCGGGCCACAGAGTAATCCTCCCCAGGCTCCGCCACATCAATCATATGGTGAGGGATTCCCCGAGTCTCCTCCGGCGGGGGCTTTGCCGTGCCGATATCCATCCGGCGGTAGATCTGCATGGAGTCCGCAGACACCACCTCGCCGCCCAGCTGCTCTGCCAGCTCCACCCCCATCCGGGTCTTTCCCGAGGCCGTGGGGCCAACAATCACTAGCACCTTTGGGGGCATTCCCTCACCTCCTTATATACCTTCTCATTATACGCTATTTTGCCGCATTTTGGGGGCGGTAAATTTTAACAATTCTGTAAATTCCCTTTCAGATTCGCTTGAACTGCTTTTCCAGCTGCTTCCGGGTCAGTTCAATAGCCACAGGGCGGCCATGGGGGCAGTAGCGCACCCGGTCGGCCATGACGGCCTCAGCCACCGCCCGCAACTCCTCCGGGCCGTTCTTCTGCCCGCCCTTGATGGCGGCCTTACAGGCGATGGTATGTAGCAGGTCATCCCTGGCGCTGCTGGGATCCAGGGTCCCGGCGGTCATCAGCTTGGCGGCCATCTCGGTCAAGGTGGATTCCGCTTCCGCCGGGTCAATGTCATAGGGCACCTGGCGCACCAGAATCGCCCCGTCCCCAAAATCCTCGCACTCGAAGCCGAACTCCATCAGTAGCTCCACATTCCGGAGCAATACCGCGCCCTCTTCCGCCTCAGGCGTAAACACGATGGGGGTCAATAGCTGCTGGGCCATTGGACGGTAGCCCTGGGCCTTCAGGCGATCAAAGTTCATCCGCTCGTGGGCGGCGTGCTTATCGATGAGGAGCACAGTATTCCCCTGCTCCACCAGGATATAGGTCTGGAACAGCTCCCCAACTACCCGCCAGGGGACCTGGGTTTCCGTCTCTTGGATGGGGGCGTCAGGCTCCGCCACCAGGTGAACAACCGGGGGCATCTCCACCGTCTCCTGAACTGCCATTGGTTGCGGCTCTGGTTTTGCAGGCTTCGCCGGCTCCGGTTCCCGCCGGGGCAGCTCCTCCCCAGGCTCCTCCACCTGATCCTCTAGGTGACGCAGGACCCCGGCAGTCCGAGAGGGCTTTAACTCATAGGGCGCCACGGTGTGGTCACGCACCACAATGGGCGCCGGCTCCTGAATCTTCCCATCGCTCTTCTCCCGCTCCAACTTTTGGCGGGCGGCCTGGGCCTTGTACTCCGCCGTGGTCATGGTCTGGAAGAAATTCTGTTTGCCGGGATAAACCACCTGGCTGGCCCTTTCTGCCGGAAGATCTGTGGTCTGGGTGGTGGCGGAGCGGGGGACAGTAATAACGAGCTCCTCCTTGGGGGGCCTTGACGCCACAGGGGCGGTCTTTACCGGCTCCGGCCTCTTCTCCGGGGCAGAGGGCTTATCCTCCAGGGTCATCTGAACCCTGGTGCCGTCCTGCTCCAGAGCGGCCTTGACGCTGTAATACACGCCGTCAAACAGCTTTTTCTCGCTGGTGAATTTCACTTCGGTTTTGGTGGGGTGGACATTGACATCCACGGCGTTCAGCTTGGTGGTGACGTGCAGCACGCAGCCGGGAAACTTGCCCACCATTTTCTGATTTTTATAGGCCTCTTCCAGGGCCGCCATCATGGTGCGGGATTTGATATAACGGCCGTTAACAAAGAAGTGCTGATAGCTTCTAGTGCCCCGGCAGCAGGCGGGGAGGGAGACAAATCCCTCTACGGTGATGTCCTCGCCGGTGCCCTTCACGGGGGTATAGCCCAGGGCCACGTCCCGGCCCAGGACCGCATATAGGGCACTTTTCAGCTGGCCGTCCCCAGGGGTCTGGAGCTCCTGGCGGCCTTCCTTGATAAAGGTCACCGCCACCTCGGGGTGGGAGAGGGCGGTGTGCTGCACTACGGCGAATACGGCGGCGCCCTCGGCGGCGTCCCGCTTCATAAATTTCAGCCGGGCTGGGGTATTGAAGAACAGGTCCCGGACAATCATGGTGGTGCCCACAGGCCCGCCAGCCTCCTCCTTGACCCGGGGAACCCCCGCATCCAGTAACAGCGATGTGCCGAATTCATCCTCTGGGCGCCGGGTCAGCAGCTCCACATGGGAGACCGCCGAAATGGCGGCCAGCGCCTCCCCTCGAAAGCCCAGGGTGCCGATGGATTCCAGATCATTTTCGCTGCGGATCTTGCTGGTGGCATGGCGGAGGAAGGCGGTCTCCGTATCCTCCGGCGCGATGCCGCAGCCGTCATCCGTCACCCGGATATAGCTCATGCCGCCCCGCTGAATTTCCACCGTCACAGCGGTGGCCCCGGCGTCAATGGCATTCTCCATCAGCTCCTTTACCACAGAAGCGGGACGCTCCACCACCTCGCCAGCGGCAATGAGATCCGCCACATGGGGATCCAGCTGCTGAATTTTGGGCATGATCATTCTCCTCTCTGTTGATTTACCCTTCTCATGACTGGCCATATTTCCAGTGCTTCAGCAGGGCGCCAAAGGTCAGGAAGGGTTTTAGCTTCTCTTCGGAATTCTGGTTATCCACCATAACATTGTCAGAAAATATCTCCAAAGGCTTTCCCGCGTTGGGAATAACGCTGATCTTATAGACCCGGGTGCTCTTGCTCTTTCGATCCTCCACCGGGTCACAGCCCACACCCTTCACCTGGCTCTTTTTAAAGGTCCACTCCTGCTTGGTCCGGATGGTCACACTGTCGTCCTCATTGAACTGGTAGGAACCTTCCTTAAAAAACAGCCTCCGGTTCAAAGGAATGGTGCAGATAGACAGGATAAACAGGCAGGCCGCAAAGGTCACCAACGTCAGGACCGGCGAACCCACGGCAACGCGCACACAGTAGGCGATGGCGACGGTGATGATGAGGATCAGGATGGACAGCATTCTGCTGCCAACGCGATTTTGATAGGTGAAGGTTCCGCTCATGGTTTTTACTCCTTTGGATTATAGCTTTTGCTTCAACTGATAGATCAGGTTCATGGCCTCAATGGGGGTCAAGGTGTTCAAATCCGTGCGGCGGAGGGTTTCCGTCACCTCCATGGCTCCCATGTCTCCGAAGGAGACCTGCTCCTCCTGCTTGGGGGCCGCCGGGGGCCGGGTTTTAGCTGTGCCGGCCTCCAGCTCCTTTAAAATGGCCTTCGCCCTGTTGATGACCCGGTCTGGAACCCCGGCCAGCTTGGCCACCTCGATCCCGTAGCTCTGATCCGCTCCGCCCCGGACAATCTTCCGGAGGAAAATCACGTCATCCGCCCGCTTTTTTGCGGCGATGTTGTAGTTCTTCACCCCATCCAACTGGCCTTCCAGCTCCGTCAGCTCGTGATAATGGGTTGCAAATAGGGTCCTGGCCCCCAGGCGCTTCCGGTCCGCGCAGTATTCCAGCACAGCCCGGGCAATGCTCATGCCATCGTAGGTGGAGGTGCCCCGGCCAATTTCGTCCAGAATGATCAAGGACTTCCGGGTGGCGTTCTTCAGGATCTGGGCCACCTCACTCATCTCCACCATAAAGGTGGATTGGCCAGCGGCCAGGTCGTCACTGGCGCCGATGCGGGTAAATATCCGGTCCACTACACCCACCCTGGCCCCCCGGGCAGGCACAAAGGAGCCAATCTGTGCCATCAGGCAGATCAAAGCCACCTGGCGCATGTAGGTGGACTTACCGGCCATATTGGGTCCGGTGATAATAGCCAGTGTATCCTCCCCGGTGTCCATGCGGGTGTCATTGGGCACAAACATGGAGTCCTTCAGCATCCGCTCCACCACGGGATGGCGGCCGTCCCGGATCTCCACCACGTTGGAGTCATCCACCTCCGGCATACAGTAGTGATTCGCCACGGCTACAGCCGCCAGGCTGGTCAGCACGTCCACCTGGGCCACCGCTGCGGCAACCTGCTGCACCTGGGCCACCGCTGCGGCGGCCTCCTGGCGCAGCTCGTTGAACAGCTGATATTCCAAAGCGGTGACACGTTCCTCCGCAGAGAGGATGGTGTGCTCCATCTCCTTTAACTCCTGGTTGATGTACCGCTCGGCGTTCACGGTGGTCTGCTTCCGGACATAGCTGTCCGGCACCAGGCCAATCTGGCCCTTGGCCACCTCAATATAATAGCCGAACACCTTGTTGAATTTGATGCGCAGATTCTTGATGCCGGTCTTTTCCTTCTCACTGGTCTCCAGCCGGATCACCATGTTTTTGCCGTTGCTCTGGATATTGCGAAGGTTGTCCACCGTCTCGTCGTAGCCCTCCCGGATCAGGCCGCCCTCCCGGACGGAGAAGGGAGGCTCCTCCACAATGGCCCCGTCGATATGTCCCCGCAGCTCCTCCAAATCGTCCAGCTGTCCCGTCAGCTCTTGGAGCAGCGGGGCCTTCCTGGTTCGCAACAGCTCCTTCAGCTTGGGCAGCTTGCCCAGGCCGCCCGCCAGGCCCCGGAGGTCCCGGGCGTTGGCCGTACCGTAGACGATGCGGCCGATGAGACGCTCCAGGTCCGTGATCTCCCGCAGGCACAGAATCAGCTCTTCCCGTGTCACCAAATCCTCCGTCAAATCCTTGACCGCGTCCAGTCTCCGGCGGATCAGGGCGGGGGAGAGCAGGGGCTTCTCCAGCCAGCTGCGCAGCAGGCGGCCACCCATGGCGGTCTTGGTGCGGTCCAGCACCCAGAGGAGGCTGCCCCGCTTTTCCTTGGAGCGCAAGGTCTCGGTCAGCTCCAAATTGCGCCGGGCGGTCAAATCCAGCTCCATATACTGGTCGCCGGTATAATAGTGGAGGACCGCCAGGTGGGATAGGTCGCACTTCTGCGTCTCGTGCAGATAGCTCAATAGGCCGCCGGTGGCTTGGCGGGCCGCCTGGCAGTCCTGGGGAATGACCTCGGGGTTGCGGAACTGCTTTTCACAGGCCTCCGCCGCGATTTCCAGGCGGAAGGGACCTTCCCCCACCTTCTCACAGGAGCAGTCCAGCCGTTCGGTCAACACCTCCATCAGCTGGCTGTTGGATATGGCGCCGTCGGACAGCACAGCTTCCCTGGGCCGGAACCGCCCCAGCTCGTTGATGGCGTGGCTCACCCGCTCGGCCCCCCGGAAGGCGGTTGTCAGCAGCTCGCCGGTGGAGATATCACAGAAGGCCATCCCAGCAGAGACGGAGTCCAGGTACACGGCGCAGATGAAGTTGTTCTTCCCCTCCTCCAGCATGGAGGGGGAAATGGCCGTGCCAGGTGTGATGATGCGGATGACATCCCGGGTCACCAGCCCCTTGGACTGGGCGGGGTCCTCCGTCTGCTCGCAAATAGCCACCTTGTAGCCCTTGTCAATCAGCCGGGCGATGTAGCTCTCGCAGGAGTGATAGGGGACGCCGCACATGGGGATCTTCTCCTCCGGTGGGATGTTCTTGTCCCGGTCCCGGGTGGTCAGGGTCAAATCCAGCTCCCGGGAGGCCGTTCGGGCGTCCTCATCAAACATTTCATAGAAATCTCCCAGCCGGAAGAAGAGGAGGCAGTCCTTATACTGCTCCTTCATTTCCAGGTATTGCTGGCGCATGGGGGTAATTTGCCTTGCCATTCCGGTGAAATCTCCTTATCTATAAAAATCATCTATTTCCTTGTTGTCTTGCCTCAAAAAGCCGGCATTTCACTCCACAATCTCGCCATACAGCGCCCAGGTATTGCAGTCCGCAATCTTCACCTTGGCCCAGGTGCCCACCAGAGCTTCATCCCCAGAGAGGTGCACCAGCCGGCCGCCGGGGGTGCGGGAGGTCAGATTATGGCGGGGATCGCTGCCGGTGCCGTCGATGAGGACGCGGACGGTTTTGCCCACATACGCCGCGTGCTTCTCCCCGGAGATCTTATTTTGCAGCTCCACCAGGCGCTGGAAGTTCTGGCTCTTCTCCTCCTTGGTCAGGGGATCCGGCATTTCGGCGGCAGGGGTCCCCTTCCGGGGGGAGTAGATGAAGGTAAACAGTGCGTCAAAGCGCGCCTCCTCCAGCACCTTCAAGGTGTCCTCAAACTCCTCCGTGGTTTCGCCAGGGAAGCCGACTATCACATCCGAAGTCAGGACAATGTCGGGGATCAGTCCCCGGAGGGTGTGGATTTTCTCCAGATACTGTTCGCGGGTGTAGCGGCGGTTCATGGCCTTTAGAACCCGGTCATTGCCCGCCTGGAAGGGCAGATGGAGGCTGGGCGCCACTTTTTCGCACTCCGCCATGGCGTGAAAGAGCTTGTCGGAGGCATCCTTGGGATGGCTCGTCATGAAGCGGATCTGGAAGTCCCCAGGGATTTCGTTGACCTTCCGAAGCAGGTCCGCGAAGTCCGTGTCAATCCCCAAATCCTTGCCGTAGGAGTTCACATTCTGGCCCAGCAGGGTGATGTCCTTATAGCCCTGTTCCACCAACTGGCGGCACTCCTCCAGGATCAGCTCCAGGTCCCGGGAGCGCTCCCGGCCCCGGACATAGGGGACAATGCAGTAGGTGCAGAAATTATTGCAGCCATACATGATGGAGACCCAGGCCTTGACACTGCCCTGGCGCACCACGGGCAGGCCCTCGGCAATGGCTCCGCCGGAATCCTCCGTCTCAAAGATACGGCCCCGATGGCCCAGCAGATTCTGGATGAACTCCGGAAACCGCCACAGCACATGGGGTCCGAAAACCAGGTCCACATGGCGGAAGGACTTCTTGATCTTCTCCGCCATGTGAGGCTCCTGCATGGCGCAGCCGCAGAGGCAGATGATCTGCTCCGGATTCTTGCGCTTGGTATGGGTCAGGGCGCCCACGTTGCCCAGAACCCGCATCTCCGCGTGCTCCCGGACGGCGCAGGTGTTGATGACCACCATGTCGGCCTGACGCTCGTCCTGGGTAAACCCGTAGCCCATCCGCTGGAGCATACCCCGGATCTGCTCTGAATCCGCCTCGTTCTGCTGGCAGCCGTAGGTATCCACAAAGGCCAAGGGCTGCTTCGCCATTTTATTCACAAAATTTTCCCGGATGGCGTCGCAGATGGCAAGTTGCCGCTCCACCTTCGCCTGAGGAATCAGTTTCGTCTTTCTTTCCAATGTGGGTTCCTCCTGGAAATGCAGTTTTCGGCCCGTTGACAGGAGCCAATAATCTTCCATAATAGGTTAGTATAACATTCAACCGGGAGAAACTCAAGGAAAACCGGCAAAAAATCGGTTTCCCGGAATGGTGGGGAGCAGTTCTCCGGTGGAAATTTTTCCTGCCCGCTTGACAAAAGGCCACCTGCGTGCTAACCTAGAGACTACAAATAGGCTGAGATGGGGACGAAACCGGGAAAACCGCCCAGAGAGGAGCACGATTGCTGAGAGTGCTCTGCGCAGGAACCGGCATAACCACCCCGGAGCCGCGCTGTGAAAAGCAGCGCCGTGTCCGCACGTTACAGCGGCTACGAGCGGCGAACGCATGTGCTCAACGCGAGAGCTGGGCAGGGGAGACCCCATCACCCGGCAGAGCACTTTCTTCGCAAGCAGGGTGGAACCGTGGAATAAAATTACTTTATCCCACCCCTGAATTGGTCAGGGGTGGGATTCTTTCACCCCTCAACAAAAAGGAGGAAAGAAACATGGCAGAAAACAACGTATACACCTTTGAAAACGAAACCTACCGCAAAACCTATTGGCACACCTGCTCCCACATCCTGGCGCAGGCTGTTAAGCGCCTCTTCCCGGAGGTCAAGCTGGCCATCGGCCCGGCCATTGACAACGGCTTCTACTACGATATGGACGCCCCCTTCAACTTCACCCCTGAGATTCTGGAGCAGATCGAAGCTGAGATGCGCAAGATCTGCAAGGAAAAGCTGAAGCTGGAGCGCTTTGAGCTGCCCCGGGACCAGGCTCTGGAGCTTATGAAGGACGAGCCCTACAAGGTGGAACTCATCAACGACCTGCCCCAGGACGCGGTCATCTCCTTCTACCGCCAGGGCGAGTTCACCGA
>CAYLVH010000020.1:0-23007 GCA_964387095.1 uncultured Oscillospiraceae bacterium | reverse complement strand
CCGTTGTTGCCACAGCAGCAGAACAGGATGATGATCAGAATGATGATCCACAGGCTGCTGCCACAACCATTATTACAACCCATAATCGTACCTCCAAATATTTAGAACTGAAACGCAACCGGTTTCATTTCATCTTATGTCGAAGGTCAAAATGGGTTCCTCTTAGTTTTCAGAGATCAGATAACTTAAAGCCAGCAAGGAGTCCGCAAAGTGGACATCCTCAACGATCACATCAGGATCGTTGATATTCAGCTCCATATTGGTAAAATTCCAGAGGCCCTTCACCCCAGCCTGAATCAACTGCCGAGCCACTGGGATGGCCGCCTGCTGGGGCACTGTCAGCACGCCGATGCTGATGGGTTGCTCCTTAATATAATCCTCCAATTCCCTGGCGTCCAGAATCGGGACCCCATTGATCCGGCTTCCGATGATATCCTGCCGGGTGTCAAAGGCTGCCGCCAGGCGGATGCCATATTTCTCAAAGGTAAAGTTCTGAAGCAGCGCCCGGCCCAGGTTGCCGCAGCCCATGATGATGGCCGTATGTCCGCTGGTCATCCCCAGAATTTCTACCACTTTGTCCCGCAGCTTCTCCACATTGTAGCCATACCCTTGCTGGCCAAAGCCGCCAAAGTAGCTCAGGTCTTGACGGATCTGAGATGCCGTCAGATTCATGGACTTGGCCAGGGCACTGGAGGAAATCCGCTCTACGCCGCTGAGATACAGTTCATCCAACCGGCGGTAATACCGCGGCAGACGCCGAATCACAGCATTCGATACCTTATCTCGTTTGATTGACATATGCTTTGCTTCTCCAGACTTTCTTAATTATTCCTTTGGCTGCTCCGGATTGATTTGCCGCCTGGCAGCCTGCCCCGCATACTGATCCACAGCCGCCTTGTTCTTCGCATGGCGCATCAGACAGCCCGCGCCATTGATACAGCCCCCCTCACAGGCCATACCCTCAATAAAATTGCCTTCTAGCCGTCCGGCGTTCAGCTTGAGCAGATTCACATGGCACTCCGAGATGCCGCCAGAAACCACCGGCTTTGCCTGGAAACCCAGCCCTTTTTCCTGGACGGCCTGCTGCATTGCGGCAGCCACCCCGCCAGAGCAGGCAAAGCCCCGTCCGTAGGGGGAAGCCTGGCTCAGCTTCTCCCCCTTCAGCTGGGTGATATCCAGATCCAGCGCCTCAAACAGGGCGGATATCTCCTCATAAGTAAGCACACAATCAATGCTGCCCGCGGCCCGGCCAGATTTCAGCTCAGATTTTTTCGCGATGCACGGCCCAATAAAGACCACTCTACCGTCCGAGTCCCGCTGCTTGATGGCCCGGCCAATCATCACCATGGGAGAGGGGGTACGGGAGATCAGGTCCGCCTGCTTGGGGTGGAAACGCTTCATATAGGTGACGAACGCCGGGCAGCAGGAGGACAGCAGCTGGCCCTTTTCCGCCAGTTCGCCGGCCTCCTCCCAGGCCGTCAAATCCGCGCCGTAGGCTACTTCTTCCACGTCGTAATAGCCCATCTTTTTCAAGCCTTCCACCACCTGTTCCGTGGTCGCGGGGGTAAACTGCCCCGCAATGGAGGGCGCAATGACTGCATATACATGATATTTCCAGCGCTTCGCACCTTTTAATAGGTCAATGGCGTCCACAATATAGGACTTATCCATAATGGCGCCGAAGGGGCAGGCATTGACACAGGAGCCGCAGGAGATGCACTTCACCAGGTCAATGGAAGCTTTCTTATCCTGGCCCATGGAAATCGCGCCCACAGGGCAGCTGCGTTCACAGGGACGCACGTTCTTCACAACAGCCCCATAAGGGCAGGCAGATATGCATTTGCCGCAGAGAATGCATTTGGAATGATCAATGGTGGACTTGTGATTGATGACCTGGATCGCGCCCTTGGGACAAACATGCATACATCGGGTGGCGATGCAGCCCCGGCAGGAATCGTTCACTGTCATTTCGGTGACGGGACACTCATCACAGGCGACGGGCAAAACCTCCACGACATTGGGATTGGACAAATCGCCTCCCATGGCAATTTTAATCCGATCCTCGATAATGGCCCGCTCCTTATAAATGCAGCAGCGCATGGTTGCCTTCGGACCGGGGATCAGCGTCTGGGGAATGTCCAGGATTTGGCTAGAATTGAGCTTCCCGTCAAAGGCTAGCCGGGCGACCTCACGCAGCACATCCTGCTTCAGCTCCTGAACCTTGGTTTCATATTGACGCTTCATAAGAATTCCTCCTTCCTGGATATAAATAGTTGGTCAGGCTCTCAGGTTCCGAATAAGGCGTAAAAACTTCCTTGTTGGCCGCCTTTTTTACACAAACGTCGCTTGTTTTTTCCTTAAACCAGATATGGGCTTATTGTACCATTCCTTCCCCCGGCTTGCAAGAAACAAGGCGCCGAAATTCCGCAATTTCGACGCCCTATTTTTATGACACACCCCTTCCGCCGTCTCAGAGCAAAGACAGCGCCGCCTCATCGGCAACCAGGGTGAAGTCCTTATGAAATTGCAGAATCGAAGCAGGCACCTTGGGGGTGATGGGGCCAAAGAACGCCTCCTTAATCGCTTTGGCTTTACTCTCGCCGCTGGCCACCATGACCACGCGCTCCGCTTGGATGATATCGAAAATGCCCATGGTATACGCATAATCCGGCAACTCATCAATGCTGTTGAAGAAGCGCTGATTCGCCTCCTTGGTGGACATGCTCAGGGTCACACGATGGGTACCCTTGGCAAACACCTCGTCAGGCTCGTTGAAGCCGATATGGCCGTTGACACCCAAGCCCAGCAGCTGCAGATCGATGCCCCCCAGATCGTGGATCACCTTGTCATAGCGGGCACACTCGGCCTCCACGTCATAGTTCATCCCGTTGGGGATATTGGTCTTATAGGCCTGGATATTGATATGGTCAAAGAAATTATAATTCATAAAATAGGCATAGCTCTGGGCATGAGAGCGGCCCAGGCCCACATATTCATCCAAATTGACGCCGGTCACTCTGGAGAAATCCAAATCTCCCTTCTTGTACCATTCAATTAGCTGTTTGTAGGTGCCGATGGGGCTGGAACCGGTGGCAAGGCCCAGAACGCTGTCCGGCTTCAGGATCACCTGGGCGGAAATAATATTTGCTGCCTGGCGGCTCATATGGTCATAATCCTTTGTGCAAATAATTCTCATTGGAAACCACTCTCTTTCTTCAACAGTGTGTGGCTGCTCCCCGCACGTCCACCCTGCTATTGTAGCACCCCGATTTTGATTTGCCAAGGACGCTTTTGCTGCTTTTAAAGAAATTTTCAAACCTTCCCGGTGATCGTCTCCCGGATGATCTTCACGATCTGGATAATGACCGTGGGCACCACCGCCAGGAGGCAGATCATACCGATCTGGTAGCCGGTGAGAACACTGACACTGAACAGTCCCTCCATAACCGGGACAAAGAGCACCACCGCCAGGAGGCAGACCCCCAACAGGAAGGCACCCAGGCTGTACCAATTGTTCTTAAATCCCAGCTTGAAGATGGAATGGGTGCTGCGGCAGTTAAAGCCATGGAACAGCCGGGCCAGGGTCAGAGTGGCAAAGGCCATGGTGCTGGCGGTGGCGGCATCCACCTGAAGGCCCGCATAGAAGGCAGAGAGGACGGGAACCGCAATCATGACACCCTGGACCAGCATCAGGGTCAGGAAGTCCTTTGTCAAAATTCCAGTCTTGGGATCTCTGGGCTTCTGCTTCAGCAGATCCCGTTCAGGGGGCTCCATACCGATGGCCAGGGCAGGCAGCGAGTCGGTCAGCAGGTTGATAAACAGCAGGTGGACCGGCTCAAAGGGCACCGGCATTGCAGTCAGAGAGGTGTAGAGCACAGCCAGGATGGCGGCCATATTTCCGGAAAGCAGGAACAGGATGGCGTTTTTGATATTGCGGTAGACATTCCGCCCATTGGAAACCGCCTTGATAATCGTGGCGAAGTTGTCATCTGCCAAAATCATAGACGCCGCGTCCTTGGAGACCTCCGTGCCAGTGATGCCCATGGCAACACCGATGTCCGCCTTTTTCAAGGCAGGCGCGTCGTTCACTCCGTCGCCAGTCATGGCGACAATATTCCCCCTCCGCTGCCAAGTGTCCACAATGCGGATCTTATTCTCCGGGGAAACCCGGGCATAAACGGAGATCTTCTGGATCTTCTCGTCCAGCTCCTCATCGCTCATGGCGTCCAACTCCACGCCGGTGACCGCGATATCCCCTTCCTGGAAAATCCCGATCTGCTTTGCTATGGCGGTTGCGGTGATCTTATGGTCACCGGTGATCATGACGGGACGGATTCCGGCCCGCTTTGCATCGGCAACTGCCGCCACAGACTCCTCCCTGGGCGGGTCCATCATAGAGATCAGCCCCAGGAAGGTATACTGATATTCCGTCTCAACCGTCAGCTCTTCGTCGCTCTCCTTATAGGCGAAGGCCAGCACCCGGAGACCGTTCTCAGAAAAACGCTGATTCTCCATCAGAATCGCCGCCCGGTCCCCGTCTGTGATGGGACAGACCCCCTCATTGGTGCGGATTGCCACACAGCGATCCAGCAGGACATCCACCGCGCCCTTGGTGAACACCGTAGGTACGCCGTGGATCAGGTGCTTGGTGCTCATCAGCTTGCGGTCAGAGTCAAAGGGCACCTCGTCGATGCGGCTCACCGCTTCCCGAAGCGTATCCTCGTCCAGGTTCAGCTGGTCTCCCCGCTCTTTAAGTCCCGTCACCTGGTGGAACATTTCCAGCAACGCGTATTCGGTGGGGTCTCCAATCCCTTTGCCGTCCACAATGCTGGAATCGTTGGTCAAAACCGCATTGTAGAGCATGTAACGGTGCAGCTGGTTGCGGAGATCCATCTGGCTGGCCTCTAATATCTCGCCGCCCACATAGATCTTCTGGACGGTCATCTTGTTCTGGGTCAGGGTACCAGTCTTATCCGAACAAATCACGGAGACACAGCCCAAGCTCTCCACGGCTGCCAAATCCTTAATGATGGCGTTCTCCCGGGCCATTTTCTGGGTGCCCATAGCCTGCACAATGGTCACGATGGAGCCCAGGGCCTCCGGAATGGCGGCCACGGCCAGGGCCACAGCAAAGAGCAGGGAATCCAGGATGCTCATTCCCCGGTACAGACTCAGGGCCAGCACCAGCGCGGAGATGATCATAATCAGGATTGCCAGCTTCTTGCTGAACTGATCTAGGCTGACCTGCAAGGGGGTGCTCTTCTCCTGGGTGGCGTTCATCAAGCCGGCGATCTTGCCGATCTCCGTCTCCATGCCGGTGGAGGTGACCACCATAACGGCGCGGCCATAGGTGGCCAGGCTGCCGGAATAAACCATGTTCACCCGGTCTGCCAGGGCGATTTCCCCCTCCAGCTCCACGTCCCGCTTATCCACATTGGTGGACTCGCCGGTCAGGGAGCTTTCATTGACCTGCAAGGAATAATTTTCCAGGATGCGGCCATCCGCCACAATCAGGTCGCCAGCTTCCACCTCAATAATATCCCCAGGGACCACCTGCTTGGAAGGGATCTCCATCTTCTGCCCGTCCCGGATCACCTTGGCATTGGGTGATGACAGGGATTTCAGGCTCTCCAGGGATTTTTCCGCCTTTACATGCTGCACGGTCCCCAACACAGCATTCATGGTGATGACCACCAGAATGACGACGGTGCTCTCCAAATTGCCAGATATTGCGGAAATAATGGCGGCAACGATGAGGATGATGACCAGTATATCCGCAAACTGTCTCAAAAACACCTGCAGCGTGCTCTTTTTTTGCCCCTCCTGTAGGGCGTTTTCCCCCTTCTCCCGGAGAACCTTAGCCGCTTCCTCAGAAGTCAGGCCGTCCCGGCGGGTGTTCAGTCCTGTCAGGACCTCATCCTTAGTCTGTTGGTACCACTCTTTCACAGTGATTCCTCCTTAAAACTTGAAGCGATTTGGTCACAACTGATTTATTTTTCCAGGAGCGTATAAAAATGAGACCTTTCATACAATATTCCCCATTTTCCCTGGAAAATACTGTATGAAAAGTCTCATCACCATTCAAAAGAGATTGGCTGTGCCTCCAGACTGCCGTACAAAGCTTTGCCCGCAGCCGCGATTGTTGGGGACACACTTATGACTACTCCCTCTTCTATTCCATTATTTAAAAGCGCCAAATCAGCTTGCCTTAATACTCTATCATAAAGCAAGCCGATTTGTCAACTTTTTGCTGAAATATTTTTAGCCCTCAGTGGCCTCCTCACGGAGGAACTTCTCCAGGCGATCCATTCCGCCGTCGATGTTCTCCATAGAGGTTGCGTAGGACCAGCGGACAAAATTGGGGGCATCAAAGCCCACGCAGGAGACAACCGCCACCAGGCCCTTCTCCAGGAACAGGGCGGAGAAATCGTCCGCATCCTTGATCTCCTTGCCGAACAGGGTCTTGCCGATGAGCTTCTCAATGTTCATCATGACGTAGAAAGCGCCCTCAGGCACGATGCAGGAAACGCCCTCAATGGCGTTCAGCCGCTCCACCAGGTGGTTGCGGCGCTGTTCAAAGGCCTGGCGCATGCCCTCGATGGTGTCCTGACTACCCTGCAACGCCTCTACAGAGGCCACCTGCGAAATGGTGCTTGCGGCAGAGGTGGAATGGCTCAGATAGTTGGACATGATCTTGGCGATGTTGGCAGGCGCAGCGCCATATCCAATTCGCCAGCCGGTCATGGCGTAAGACTTGGAAACACCATTGACCACAATGGTGCGGTCCTTGGCATCCTGGCTCAGGGAGGCAAAGGAGGTGAAGGTCCGTCCATCGTAGAGTAGCTTATAATAGATCTCGTCGGCCAGGACATACAAATCCTTTTCCTTACAGACCTCAGCCAAAGCCCGAAGCTCCTCCTCGCCATACTGCATACCCGTGGGATTAGAGGGATTGTTCAGGATCAAAGCCTTGGTCTTTTCCGTGCAGGCCGCAGCCAGCTGCCGGGGGGTCATCTTGAAGCCAGCATCCTCCTCGCAGTGGATGATCACCGGCACACCGCCCACCATCTGAATCAGCTCCTTATAGGAAACCCAGTAGGGGGCGGGCAGGATGACCTCATCGCCGGGGTTCACCAGGGTGCGCAGAGCCACATAGACAATATGCTTCGCGCCAGAGGAAACCACAATATTCGCAGGCTCATAGTCTAGGCCGCAGTCCTCTTTCAGACGGCAGCAGACTGCCTTTTTCAGCTCGGGCATGCCGGCGGCAGCGGTGTACTTGGTCTGGTTGTTGATAATAGCGCTGATGCCGGCCAGTTTAATATTATCAGGAGTGGCAAAGTCAGGCTCACCGGCGCCAAAGCCGATCACGTTGATGCCTGCGGCCTTCATTTCCTTAAATTTGGTGTCCACGGCAACCGTGGTAGACGCCTGCACCTTGGACGCAATAGCAGAAAGCTCTTTCACAATCAATTCCCCCATGTCTTCTAACTTATGGGTCATATTATAACGCCCCGTCTCAAAAAATGCAATATTTTTTCTCCGCAATTTCAAATCTCTATGTAAAAATCCCAAAATCTCCCGGCTTTAGCCTGGATATCAGAGATTTTCACGAATGACTTGTCCCATTTTCCTGCAACCGATGCCAGGTTCACCCTCCTTGGCGATATCTGCGGTGCGCCAGCCGTCCGCCAACGCCTTGTCCACCGCAGTCTGGATGGCTTCCGCCTCCTGGGAAAGATTGAAGGAATATTTGAACATCATGGCGACAGAAAGAATGGTGGCAATGGGGTTTGCCTTGTCCTGGCCCGCAATATCCGGGGCGGAACCATGGATCGGCTCATACAGGCCGGGCGCCGTAGCCCCAATAGAGGCGGAGGGCAGCAAGCCCAGGGAGCCGGTGATCATGGAAGCCTCGTCGGAGAGGATATCCCCAAACATATTTTCGGTGACCACCACGTCAAACTGGGATGGATCCCGCACCAGCTGCATGGCGGCGTTGTCCACCAAAACGTCCTCGTACTCCACTTCAGGATACTCCTGAGCCAGCCTGTGCATGACAGACCGCCACAGGCGGGAGGTCTCCAACACGTTGGCCTTATCCACCGAGGAGACCTTCTTGCGGCGCTTCATGGCCAGCTCAAAGGCCTTTCGGCCAATGCGCTCGATCTCCATCTCAGAGTACGCCATCAGGTCGGTGCACTCCACTCCCCGATCCTGGGTCTCATAGCGTTCCCGCTTGCCAAAGTAGACGCCGCCAATCAACTCACGCACCATCATCACGTCCATGCCCTTGGAGGCGATCTCATTTTTCAAAGGACAGGCATCCACCAGGGCAGGGCGCAACGTGGCATGGCGCAGGTTGGCAAACAGCCCCAAATCCTTGCGGATGGCCAACAGAGCAGTCTCAGGCCGTTCCTCAGCAGGGCGGTCAGGCCCCCACTTTGGGCCGCCTACGGCACCCAGCAGGACCGCGTCGCAGACCTTGCACTTCTCAGCGGTTCCCTGAGGATAGGAGACGCCGTACTTGTCGGTGGCAATGCCGCCCATGTCCACGTCCACAAAGGAGAACGTATGGCTGAAGCGTTCGCCCACCTTTTTGATGACTTCAACCGCCTCGTTGACGATCTCAGGTCCGATACCATCGCCTCGGATCACTGCAATCTTATAAGTTCCCATTTGAAAATCCTCCCTTACTTCGCCAGGCCCCGGGCCTTCAGCGCGTTCATCAGGCCGCCGTTCTCGATAATTCCCTCGATAAATTCCGGGAAGGGGACCGCCTGGAAGGTCTTGCCCTGGGTCTCGTCCACGATCTTGCCGGTCTTAAAGTCCACAGAAACCGTGTCGCCGGGCTGAATCGCCGCGGCAGCCTCAGGACACTCCATGATGGGCAGGCCGATATTGATGGCGTTGCGGTAGAAAATGCGGGCGAAGGAGGCGGCGATGACGCACTTCACTCCGGAAAGTTTGATGGCCAAGGGCGCGTGCTCCCGGGAGGATCCACAGCCAAAGTTGGCGCCGCCCACGATGATATCTCTCTCCTCCACCGTCTTGGAGAACTGGGTATCAATATCCTCCATGCAGTGCGCCTTCAGATTGGCCTCGCTGGGATCGTTCAAATACCGCGCGGCAATGATGACATCGGTATCCACATTGTCGCCATAGACATAGATTTTAGACATAAATCCTCTCCCCTTTCTTACAGATCAGCCGGATCAGCCAGGCAGCCGGCAACTGCGGAAGCGGCAGCCACAGCTGGGCTGGCCAGAATGACCTTGGAATCCACATGGCCCATTCGGCCCACGAAATTGCGGTTGGTGGTGGAGACGCAGACCTCGCCCTCACACATGCAGCCCATATGGCCGCCCAGGCAGGGGCCGCAGGTTGGCGTGGAAATTGCGCAGCCCGCATCCAGCAGCTCCATATAAATGCCCTCCTGAATCATCTCCTTGATGATCTCCTGAGTGGCGGGCAGGACGATGCATCGGACGCCGTCGGCGACTTTACGGCCCTTCAAGATCTCAGCAGCAGCCCGCATATCGCTGATGCGGCCGTTGGTGCAGGAGCCAATCACCACCTGGTCAATGGGAATGCCCTTCACGTCCTTCACCAGCTTTGCGTTGCCCGGCAAGTAGGGCATCGCCACGGTGGACTCCAGTGTGCTCAGGTCGATGACCACCTCACGCTCATAAACAGCGTCAGGATCCGCCTGATAAATCATCGGCTGGCGGGGGGTGCGTCCCTTCAAATACGCCAGGGTCTTGTCATCCACCGGGAAGATCCCGTTCTTGGCGCCGGCCTCAATGGCCATATTCGCAATGGTAAAGCGGTCATCCATGGACAGCTGGGCAACTCCGTCGCCTGTAAACTCCAGGGACTTATACAGGGCGCCGTCCACGCCGATCAGGCCGATCAGGTGGAGCATGACGTCCTTGCCGGAGACATAGTGCTTCAGCCTACCAGTCAGGGTGACCTTGATGGCAGAGGGCACCTTGAACCAGTTCAGGCCGGTCGCCATACCGGCCGCCATGTCCGTGGAGCCCACGCCGGTGGAAAACGCGCCCAAAGCTCCATAAGTACAGGTGTGGGAATCCGCGCCGATGGTCATATCCCCGGGGATCACCAGGCCCTTTTCCGGGATGAAGGCGTGTTCCACGCCCACTTCGCCCACATCATAGAAATGGGTGATGTTGTGGGCCTTGGCAAAATCCCGGGCAATCTTGCAGAGCTGCGCCGCCTTAATATCCTTGCAGGGGGTATAGTGGTCCAGGATAATGCCGATTTTATCCTTGTCAAACACTTCCGTAATGCCGTACTCATTCAGCACGCCAATGGCAACAGGCGTAGTCACGTCGTTGCCGTGAACAAAATCCAGTTTGGCCTCAATCAGCTGGCCGGGTTCCACAGAATCCAGACCCGCGTGAGCAGCCATAATCTTCTGGGTCATTGTCATTCCCATATAAATAGCCTCCTCCATAAAGGGGAATTCCCTTGAATTATATTCATCATAGCAGAATTCCTTGTGCAAAAATGTAAAGTATGTTACAATCAAAAGAAAAATTGTAAGTTCACCGGAGGTTCTCATGAAACGAGAGGATTATTTCAGCTTAACAGAGCTCCAGCTGCCTGAAACCATCTGGCAGCCCCTGGCCCAAAGCTCCACGCCCTCCCTCTACTCCCCCGGTCAGATCATCTATCTCCAGGACAGCCCCGCCGAGCATTTCTATTACATCGTCTCTGGCAGAGTGCGCAGCTATATCAGCGCCGAGGACGGCTCCGAAAAGCTGCTGACCGACTATCAATGCGGCAGCCTCTTCGGAGAGGCTGCTTTCTTCGATCAGCGGCCCAGAGTCTCCACCGCCGTGGCTCTGACCAAGTGCAGTCTGGTCTCCATCGACCAGAAGCAGATCACCGAGATCATCCGGAGCAAGCCGGAAATCGCCATGGCCCTGTTAAAATATCTGGCCCGCACCGTCCGGCTGCTCTCCGATCAGCTGGACGACGCCACCTTTCTCCAGGCCGACCAGCGTCTGGCCCGGCTGCTGGTGAACAGCTTCACCGGTAGGACGACCATCCACACCTCCCAGGAGGAGCTGGCAACCGCCATTGGCGTCAGCCGGGTGACGGTCAGCCGGATTTTAAACAGCTTTGCCCGGCTGGGCATCTTGCAGACCGGCTACCGGTCTTTGACCCTCATTAACCCGGAGAAGCTGAAGGATCTGGCGAAATAAACCCCGCTCTCTATATTTTCCTCAGGCAGCCCCTGACCAGGGCGGAGAACCTGTCCCGCCCCGCTTCGGCAGCGTCCAACACCTCCTGCTCGGACAGCGGCTGATCTAAAATTCCCGCGGCCATGTTGCTCAGCAGCGAAAGGCCCAACACCTTCATGCCGCAGTGGGCCGCCACAATGACCTCCGGCGCAGTGGACATTCCCGCGGCGTCGCCCCCCAGCACCCGGGCGGCGCGGATCTCCGCCGGAGTCTCATACTGGGGGCCGGGAAAATACATATAAACCCCCTCCCGCAGGGTGACGCCCTCTTCGGCGGCCACCTGGCGGGCAACCTCCTGGAGCTCCGGGGTGTAGAGATGACTGGAATCTGGAAAGCGGCAGCCAAACTCCGGCAGATTCTCCCCCCTGAGAGGGGATTCCAAGAAAAATTTGATCTGGTCGGTGATCAGCATCAGATCCCCTGCCTGCCAGTCCAAGTTAACACAGCCAGCCGCGTTGGTGACAAAGAGAACCTCCGCGCCCAGGAGCCGCAGGACCCGGACTGCATAGGCCACCTCCTGATAATCATAGCCCTCGTAGTGGTGTATCCGGCCTTGCATAACCGCCACCGGCTGCTTCTCCAGGGTTCCGAACACCAGCTGCCCCTTGTGGCCCGGGGCAGTGGACTCCCGAAAATGGGGGATCTCCCCATAGGGAACACAGATAGCATCCTTCACCTGGTCGCCCAAATAGCCCAGGCCAGAGCCCAGGATCATCGCCACCCTGGGGCGGAAGCTTCTAATTTTACATTGAATATATGCGGCGCTTTCCCTGTACTGCTCAAACGTAAATTTCATTACCTCTGCCTCCCAAGCTGGTATTGTATAGAAAAAGGCAGCGGTTCTCTAACTGAACCGCTGCCTTGCTTTGATATTACAGCTCGATCTTGCCCTGGAACTCGTCGTTAATGACAAAGTAAGCGGCACTCTCCTGGGGCTTCACATAAATGCGCAGTGTGCGGACTGCTGCACGATTGCCTGCTGCCTTATAGGCAGCCCGGGCATCCTTTACCAGGTCAGTGGTCAGGGTTTCCTTGCCGCCATACTGGACATAGATCTCGGGCTTCATGGGGACCTTTTTTGCGGCCTCAACAGCGGCCTTCTTAGCTGCCTCCGTGACAGGTTTTGCAGTCTCCGCAGCCTCAACAGCGGCCTTCTTCACCTTATCGGCGACAGGCTTTGCGGTCTTTGCGGCCTTCTTGGCTACGTCCTTGACGTCCTCCAGGACTTCCTTAGCGCCTTGGCGCATTGCATCCTTTTCTTCTTCCGTAAATTTATCCATGAGTTGTTCCTCCTGTATGGTTTTTGGTTACTTTTCAGCCAGAATCTTATTCAGCTCCGACATAAAGGTGTTGATATCCTTGAATTGGCGGTAAACCGAGGCGAAACGGACGTAAGCCACCTCGTCCACCTTTTTTAAGGCTTCCATCACCATCTCACCAATCTGCTCTGTGCTGGTCTCCCGCTCCAGGGAGTTTTGCAGATTCTGTTCGATCTGGTCTGCGATATGTTCCAGGGTATCAAAAGAAACCGGTCGTTTTTCACAGGCACGGATCATACCGTTCAGCACCTTGGACTTTTCAAAGGTCTGCCGGCTTCCGTCCTTTTTCACTATCATCAGGGGCAGGCTCTCCACCGTTTCATACGTAGTAAAGCGCCTTTGACACGCCAGGCACTCTCGCCTCCGTCGGATACTCGCGCCTTCCTCGGCGGGGCGGGAATCCACCACCTTGCTCTCCAGATGGCCGCAATAAGGGCATTTCATTGGGACCGCTTCCTTTCCATGACCATTCGGTTTTTCTACGCCTAGTATATCACATTTTTTTCCGTTTGAAAAGCGCTTTTAGGGAAGCAATTCTTCCTAACTTTCCCCAAATTTCCGCAAACTCTGTTCTTTTTATACGATTAGAGGGATTTCAGGCGTTTTTTCATTCAAAGGCAAAGGAATCCCAAGGGCCGAAGGCCTGGGGCTTCCCTTCCAAACATCAGAAATCCTTACAGACAGGTATAGCCCATGAGATATTCTTCCACCTCGGCGGCACAGGCCCTGCCCTCGGCAACTCCCCATACCACCAGGGACTGGCCCCGGTGCATATCCCCGGCCACAAAGACCTTTTCCACGTTGGTCTTATAGTGGTCCTCCTGGGTCTCTACGTTGGAGCGGGCATTGGTCTTGACGCCAAACGCCTCCGGCACATAAGCCTGGGACCCCAGGAAGCCGGCTGCGATCAGCAGCAGCTCACAGGGCAACTCCTCCTCGCTGCCGGGGATCTCCACCATATTCATGCGGCCGGTCTTGTCATCCACTTTGGGCTCCAGATGGACAATCTTCACCGCTTTCAGGTCCCCATTTTCATCAGGAATATATTCCTTGACGGTGGTCTGATACAGCCGGGGATCCTTGCCAAAGACAGCGATGGCCTCTTCGTGGCCATAGTCCACCTTGGCAACCCTGGGCCACTGGGGCCAGGGGTTGTTTTCCGCGCGGGTATCCGAGTTCTTAGGCATCATCTCAAGGGCGGTCACGGACTGACAGCCATGGCGGATGGAGGTTCCGATGCAGTCGTTGCCGGTATCTCCGCCCCCCACGATGACCACATTTTTGCCCTTGGCAGAGATATACTTGCCGTCGGTCAGGTTGGAGTCCAGCAGGCTCTTGGTGTTCAGGGTCAGGAAATCCACAGCAAAATAGATGCCCTTGCACACGTCCCTGCCAGGGCCAGACAGATCCCGGGGGTTCTTCGCGCCGCAGCACAGGACCACTGCATCATATTCATCCAACAGCTGCCGGGCAGGGATATCCTTGCCCACATCCGCATTGGTGACGAAGGTAACCCCCTCCGCCTCCATCAGCTTGACCCGGCGGTCAATGATCTGCTTTTCCAGCTTCATGTTGGGAATGCCGTACATCAACAAGCCGCCAACGCGGTCATCCCGCTCGTAGACGGTGACGGTATGGCCCCGATGATTCAATTGATCGGACACAGCCAGGCCGGCGGGGCCAGAGCCCACCACCGCCACCCGCTTTCCCGTGCGGATGGAGGGGATCACGGGCTTGATGAGGCCGTAATCATAGCCGTACTCCACCAGGGCCAGCTCGTTCTCCCGGACAGTGACCGGGTCCCCGTTCAGGCCGCAGGTGCAACCCGCTTCGCACAGGGCCGGGCAGACCCGGCCGGTAAACTCCGGGAAGTTGCTGGTCTTGCGCAGGCGGGCCAGTGCATGTGCCCAGTTGCCCATATACAGCATATCATTCCATTCCGGGATCAGGTTGTGCAGGGGGCAGCCGGAGAAGCCGGCGCCGCCAATATTCAAACCTGCCTGGCAGAAGGGAACCCCGCAATCCATGCAGCGGGCACCCTGCTTCTGACGGGCTTCCCGATCCATCATCGGATGGAACTCGTTGAAGTTCTTAATTCGCTCCAAAGGATCGACCGCAGGATTGGCACTGCGCTCATATTCCAAAAATCCAGTTGATTTTCCCATGACAGTTCCCCTCCTTAACCTCTGGTATTGGCATAGAATGCCTCGATCTCGGCCTGCTCCCGGGCCAGACCCTTCTCTTCCATCTGGGCAATGGTCTGGAGCATACGGTAATAGTCATACGGCACAATTCTCTTGAACATCGGCGCATAGTTCTGGAAGTCGTCCAGGATCTCCTTTGCCTTGGGGGAATGGGTGGCGTCATAGTGCTCCCGGATCAAGGCGCGCAGCTCCTGAATGTCGTGCTTCTCCGTGACGCTCTCCATAAACACAAGCTCCTTATTCACCCGCATATACAGGTCGTGGCCCTCATCCAGAACGTAGGCGATGCCGCCGCTCATGCCTGCCGCAAAGTTCTTACCAGTGGGGCCCAGCACCACCACCCGGCCGCCGGTCATGTACTCGCAGCCATGGTCGCCGCAGCCCTCCACCACAGCAATCACTCCGGAGTTGCGGACGCAGAAGCGCTCCCCTGCCACGCCGTTGATAAAGGCCTTGCCGCTGGTGGCGCCGTACAGGGCCACATTGCCGATGATGATATTCTCCTCGGCCTTGAACTTGCTCTTCTTGGGCGGATAGACAATCAGCTTGCCCCCGGACAAGCCCTTGCCGAAGTAGTCGTTGGAGTCGCCTTCCAGTTCCATGGTCAGGCCCTTGGGAATAAAGGCGCCGAAGGACTGGCCGCCGCCGCCGTTGCACTTGATGGTGATGGTATCCTCAGGCAGGTTCTCCCCATGAATCCGGGTGATTTCAGAGCCAAGGATGGTGCCCAGGGCGCGGTCGGTGGAGGAAACTTTCAGCTCAATGCGCTGCTTGGTGCCCTTCTTCAAGGCCTTATCCAACTTTTTCAGGAAAACAGACTCATCGATGGTCTTTTCCAGATGGAAATTATAGACATCTTCAGGTTCGAAGTGGGTCTTGGCCGCTCCGGGATAGGGATTTGCCAGGATGCGGGACATGTCCACCGTGGCCGCCCGGGCGGTGACCATCTTCTCCCGGACCTTCAACAGATCGGTGCGGCCCACCATCTCGTCGATGGTGCGGACGCCCAGCTTCGCCATGATCTCCCGCAGCTCCTGGGCGATAAACTGCATGAGGTTCATCACATACTCAGGCTTGCCCTTAAAGCGGTTTCTCAGCACAGGGTTCTGGGTGGCCACGCCCACGGGACAGGTATCCTGGTTGCAGACCCGCATCATTACGCAGCCCATGGTCACCAGGGGAGCGGTGGCGAATCCGAATTCCTCCGCGCCCAGCAGGCAGGCGATGGCCACGTCACGGCCGCTCATCAGCTTGCCGTCGGTTTCAATGATCACCCGAGAGCGCAGGCCATTCTGGATCAGGGTCTGATGGGTTTCAGACAGTCCCAATTCCCAGGGCAGTCCCGCGTTATAGATGGAATTGAAGGGGGCCGCGCCGGTGCCGCCGTCATAGCCGGAAATCAGGACAATCTGCGCGCCGGCCTTGGCAACGCCTGCGGCGATGGTGCCAACCCCAGCCTCGGAGGCCAGCTTCACGGAGATACGGGCCTGACGGTTTGCGTTTTTCAGGTCGTAGATCAGCTGGGCCAGGTCCTCGATGGAGTAGATATCATGGTGAGGGGGAGGCGAAATCAGGGACACGCCCGGAGTGGAATAACGGGTCTTGGCAACCCATGGATAGACCTTCTTGCCAGGCAGATGGCCGCCCTCGCCAGGCTTTGCGCCCTGGGCCATCTTGATCTGGATCTCCTTTGCGTTCAGGAGATACTCGCTGGTGACGCCAAACCGGCCGGAAGCCACCTGCTTGATGGCGGAACAGCGGTCGGAATGCAGGCGCTCTGGCTGCTCGCCCCCCTCGCCGGTATTGGACTTGCCGCCCAGGCGGTTCATGGCGATTGCCATGCACTCATGGGCCTCCTGGGAGATGGATCCATAGGACATGGCGCCGGTCTTAAAGCGCTTGACGATCTCGGACACCGGCTCCACCTCGTCAATGGGAATGCCGCCGTCCGCCGCGAAACAGAAGTCCAGCAGGCCCCGGAGGGTGTGGGGCTTCGTCTCATTATCCACCATAGCGGTATATTCCTTGAAGATCTGATAATTCCCCGTCCAGGTGGCCTGTTGCAGGGTGGAAATGGTCAGCGGGTTATACATATGATCCTCGCTGTTCTTTCCGGAGCGCAGCTTGTGGTTGCCGGCAGAATCCAGCGTGGTGTCAACATCCGCGCCCAGGGGATCGAAGGCGTGGCTGTGCCGCCATTCCACCCCCTCGTCAATCTCCTTCAGACCGATTCCCCCCACCCGGGAGACGGTATTCGTGAAATACTTGTTGATGACCTCTTCATTGATGCCGATGGCCTCAAAGATCTGCGCGGACTGATAGGACTGCAAGGTGGAAATACCCATCTTGGAGGCAATCTTCACGATGCCGCCCAGGATAGCTTTGTTATAGTCGTTGATGGCCGCGGTGCAGTCCTTATCCAGCAGGTTCTTGTCCACCAGCTCGCAGATGCACTCCTGAGCCAGATACGGGTTGATGGCCCGGGCGCCAAAGCCCAGCAGGGTGGCAAAGTGGTGAACGGTGCGAGGCTCCGCAGACTCCAGGATAACGGAGATGGCCGTGCTCTTCTTGGTGCGGATTAAGTACTGCTGGAGAGCAGAGACCGCCAGCAGGGAGGGGATCGCCACATGGTTCTCATTCACACCCCGGTCGGAGAGGATCAGGATGTTTGCACCGTCCTTATACGCCCGGTCGCAGTTGACAAACAGGCGGTCCATGGCCCGCTCCAGGGGGGTGTTCTTATAATACAGCAGGGAGACAGTGGCGACCTTGAAGCCCTTCTTCTTCATATTTCTGATCTTCAGCAGATCCAAAGAGGTGAGAATGGGGTTGTTGATCTGCATCATAGTGCAGTTCTCCGCCTTCTCCTCCAGCAGATTTCCGTCCGCGCCCACGTAGACGGTGGTGTCGGTGACAATCTCCTCCCGGATGGAGTCAATGGGGGGATTGGTGACCTGGGCAAACTGTTGCTTGAAGTAATTGAACAGGGGCTGATGTTTCTCGGACAGCACAGCCAGGGGCGTATCCACGCCCATGGCGGCGGTGGGCTCCGACCCGGTCTTTGCCATGGGGATGATCATATCCTTCACATCCTCATAGGTATAACCAAAGGCCTTATACAGGCGGTCCCGCTGCTCCTGGGTGTGGGTGGGGATCTTCTGGTTGGGGATGGTCAAATCCTTCAGGTAGATCAGGTTCGCGTCCAGCCACTCGCCGTAGGGCTGGCGGTGGGCATAATGTTCCTTCAACTCACTATCGTCCACAAGCCGGCCCTTGATGGTATCCACCAGCAGCATCTTGCCGGGCTGCAGGCGGGACTTTTTGACGATGTGCTCCGGATCAAATTCCAGAACCCCAACTTCCGAGGCCAAGATCAGCTGGTCGTCATCGGTGATATAGTAGCGGGAGGGGCGCAGCCCGTTGCGGTCCAGCACAGCACCCACCGTGTCGCCATCGGAGAACAGGATGGAAGCGGGACCGTCCCACGGCTCCATCATGGTAGCGTAATAATGGTACAGGTCGCGTTTCGCCCGGGTGATATTTTTGTCGTTGGACCAGGGTTCCGGGATACAGATCATCACGGCCAGGGGCAAATCCATGCCGTTCATCACCAGGAATTCCAGGGTATTGTCCAGCATGGCGGAGTCGGACCCGGTGGCGTTGATCACCGGCAGGATCTTATCCATCTCGGCGTCCATGACCTTGGAGTGCATGGTCTCCTCCCGGGCCAGCATACGGCCCGTGTTGCCCCGGATGGTGTTGATCTCGCCATTGTGGAGAATAAAGCGGTTGGGATGTGCCCGCTCCCAGCTGGGGTTCGTGTTGGTGGAGAAACGGGAGTGAACCAGCGCAATGGCGGATTCATAGTCCGGATCCTCCAGGTCCAGATAGAAGTTGCGCAGCTGCCATACCAGGAACATGCCCTTATAGACGATGGTCCGGGAGGAGAAGGACACCACATAGGTGTTGTCGTTGGACTGCTCAAAGATGCGGCGGGCCACATAGAGCTTGCGGTCAAACTCCAGGCCCCGGGCCACGTTTGCAGGGCGTTTCACGAAGCACTGCATAATATGGGGCATACGGGATTTTGCCTTTTCCCCCAGGATCTCCGCACGGACGGGCACCTCACGCCAACCCAGGAACTCCATCCCCTCATTGGCCACAATGAGCTCCAGCATCTTCTTCGCCATGGCGCAGGCCAAGGTGTTCTGCGGCAGGAAGAACATGCCAACGCCATAGTCCCTCTCGTCGTCTACGGTGATCCCCGCCGAGGCAGCCGCCTTCTTGAAAAATTTGTGTGAGATTTGCAGCAGAATGCCCACGCCGTCGCCGGTCTCGCCAGCGGCGTCTTTACCCGCGCGGTGCTCCAACTTCTCCACAATCTTCAACGCGTTGTCCACCGTCGCATGGCTTTTAATTCCTTTGATATTGACCACCGCGCCGATACCGCAGTTATCATGTTCGAAGGAGGGTTCATAGAGGCCGCTCTGGCGGCTCTCCTGATTCATTTCTTCCACTTGGAAACGCCCCTTTCAAATAAATAATTTCACTGCTCCGAAAGGGAGAAGACGGCCGAACACAGCGCCCTTGCCCAGCCATCTCCTCCTTGAGAAGCTCTTGATCCTGTTTTTCTTTCCCTTAGCCCAGCAGCTTTTCAATGCGGGCAACTGCCTCCTTGGTGGCATCTGCGTCACCGAAGGCGGTCAGGCGGATATAGCCTTCCCCGCTGGGGCCGAAGCCTGCGCCGGGCGTCGTTACAACATTTGCCTCCTTGAGCAGCTTATCGAAGAATTCCCAGCTGCCCATGCCGCCGGAGATCTTTGCCCAGATATAAGGGCTGTTCACCGCGCCATAGACCTCAATGCCGCAGTTTTGCAGGCCTTCCTTAATCACCTTGGCGTTGCGCTGATAGTAGGCGATATTCTCCATGATCTGCCGCTCGCCCTCTTCGGTATAGATGGCGGCTGCGCCCTTTTGGATAATATAGGAAGCGCCGTTGAACTTGGTGGTCTGCCGGCGGTTCCACATGGCGTTCAGGGAAGCGCCCTCCCGAACCAACTCCTTGGGAATCACCGTATATCCACAGCGGGCGCCGGTGAAGCCGGCGGTCTTGGAGAAGGAGCGGAACTCAATGGCGCAGGTCTTCGCGCCCTCCACCTCAAAGATGGAGTGAGGGACGTCGTCCTCCACAATGAAGCGCTCATAGGCGGCGTCAAAGAGGATGATGGCGCCGGTTCTGTTCGCGTAATCCACCCAGACCTTCAGCTGATCCCGGTTCAGAGCAGCGCCGGTGGGATTGCCAGGCGAGCAAAGATAGACCAGATCCACCTTGCCCTGGGGCAGCGCAGGAACAAATCCGTTCTCAGCAGTGGTTGGCATATAGACGATGTTGCTCCACTTTCCGGTTTCATCGTTATATTCCCCTGCCCGTCCGCTCATCACGTTGGAGTCAATATAGACCGTGTAAACGGGGTCGCAAACCGCCACCACGTTGTCCCGGTCGAAGAGGTCAACGATGTTGCCGCAGTCGCTCTTAGCGCCGTCTGAAATGAAAATCTCATCAGGCTGAATGGTGACTCCCCTCTTTGCGTAGTCATGCTGAGAAATCGCCTCCCGCAGGAACCCATAACCCTGCTCCGGGCCATAGCCCTTGAAGGTCTCAGCGGCGGACATCTCTTCCACCGCCTCGTGCATGGCCTGAATGACAGCGGGAACCAGCGGACGGGTCACATCACCAATGCCCAGCTTGATCATCTTCGCCTCCGGATGCTCCTCCTGATAGGCGGCCAGGCGTCGGGCTACCTCAGAGAACAGGTAGTTGCCGGGAAGCTTTTGAAAGTTATCATTTATCTTCATTGAAAGGTTCCTCCCGTAATCAGTGTAGTGTAATGTACTTTATATCATATCAATTTATCCCACTAAAATCAACATGTTTAGTCTGAAAACAAATGCCGACGCCAGCGGAGTTGGCTGGTCTCGGCATCTGTGACTCCTTTGTCAATTTTCTGTTTTCTCCCGCAACTCTTCCAGCAGCATCCTGGCCATTTGGACCATTCTGGTACCGTTATCCATGCTTCGCTTCTGGATCATCCGATGGGCCTGATCCTCTGTAATGTGATACAGGTTCATCAGGGCCTTTTTGGTCTGATCGATAACCTGCTTATCCTCATCGCTGCGCTTGGGCCGGCTCAAACGCTCCAGGCGCCGTCCCATCTGCATGGCCATGCGCACTGCAATGATTAGATCCGCCTGGGAGACAGGGGCGGGCAAGGGGAAAATCTCGTCCACCTCGCAGAGGTCCAGCTTACTCTGCGTGGCCACCACCAGCATCATCACAGTATCGGGAAGATCTTCCACCAAATCCATAGCGGTCCAGCCCCGCATCTTATAGCCGCTGACCACCACATGAACGTCCCGCTTTTCCACGGTCCGTTTCACCTCATCCGCAGAGTGGCAAATGATACATTTGGCAATATAACTGCTCTCAATAATTTCCGCAAAGCGCTGAGCCGTTTTCTCGCCTTCAAAAGCTACAATGACTTTATCCACCTAGATCACTTCCCCTCATGTCTAACCTTGCATCCCATCTCGATCAATAGGCGATCATATACTTTTCAAGCTCCCAGCTGCTGACGCGGGTGCGGTATTCGTTCCATTCCTTGGACTTCGCGTCCAGAATCGCCTTGGAAACATGGGGGCCCAGGGTATCCATCACCAGTTGATCCTTCTGCATGGCCAGCAGGGCATCATGGAGGGAATTCGGCAGGCACTCAAT
Source organism: uncultured Oscillospiraceae bacterium (assembly GCA_964387095.1). GTDB lineage: Bacteria > Bacillota > Clostridia > Oscillospirales > Oscillospiraceae > JAJQBJ01. Next base: position 1,439 of record CAYLVH010000020.1, on the reverse strand, counting down.
CCCTGCCTGTTGCAGATCTTCCGGCTTCATGGCATAGATGTTTTCCCGGAACTCAGGTGGCGGAGTCAGGCCCCGCTGGATACCATCCAGGCCGGCCGCCAGGCAGACAGCCAGGGCCAAATAGGGGTTACAGGAGGGATCAGGGCTGCGCAGCTCCACCCGGGTCGCCTCTCCCCTGGCGGCGGGAATGCGGATCAGGGCGGAGCGGTTTCCCGCGGACCAGGTCTTATAGCAGGGGGCCTCAAAGCCCGGGATCAGCCGCTTATAGGAATTCACCAGGGGGTTCAGAAGTGCCGTCATGCCCTGGATATGCTCCAAAATACCGGCGATGAAGGAATAGGCCTCCTTGGAAAGGCCGTATACATCTGAAGGATCGTTGAAAATATTTTTGCCGTCCTTTAGCAGGGACATGTTGATGTGCATGCCAGACCCGGGAATGTTAAACAGAGGCTTGGGCATAAAGGTGGCGTGAAGGCCGTTCTTCTGGGCCAGGGTCTTTACCGCCAGCTTAAAGGTCATAATATTATCCGCCGCGCGCAAGGCCTCCATATACCTGAAATCGATCTCATGCTGGCCGCCTGCCGCCTCATGGTGGCTGGCTTCAATCTCAAAACCCATGACCTCCAGGTTCAGGCAGATCTCCCGGCGGGTGCTCTCACCGTGATCCAGGGGGCCCAGGTCGAAGTAGCTGGCCTCATCGTTGGTCTTTGTAGTGGGATTGCCCTCCTCATCTGTCTCAAAGAGGAAGAACTCACACTCCGGGCCAATGTTAAAAGTATAGCCCAGCTCCAGTGCCCGCTTTGTCACCCGGCGGAGAACCCCTCGGCAATCTCCGATGAAGGGAGTGCCATCGGGATTATAGATATCGCAGATCAGGCGGGCCACCCTTCCCCGGGCGGGACGCCAGGGGAAAATCACGAAGCTGTCCAGGTCAGGGTGCAGGCACTGGTCGGACTCATCCACCCGGACAAATCCCTCAATGGAGGAGCCATCAATCATAATTTCATTATTCAGGGCCTTTTTCAGCTGCGAGGTGGTGATCGCCACATTTTTCAGCTGTCCAAAGACATCGACAAACTGCATACGAATGAATTTGACGTCCTCTTCATCTATAATCCGAATAATATCTTCCTTTGTATAAGACATAAATACTACGCCCTTTCCGTGAGATCGTATCCAGGCACACAATTCCTGCCAGTGGTTCAAATTTTCTTTTCCTGTCAAGTATAGCGCATCTCTTGCAGGAATGTCAACGTATTTTTGCAACTCGCTTCATTTTTTGTTGCATCCTCCAACGACATTTTAATTTGTTTTCAGTTTTTTATTTTGTTTTTGCAAGCCATATTTTTCATTTATTGCAAAAGGGGCTTTGACAGACGTCAAAGCCCCTCAGTCTGTCGAGAAACCCGGTCTACGCATATAGGTAGACCGGGTTTCTG
>CAYLVH010000019.1:0-25146 GCA_964387095.1 uncultured Oscillospiraceae bacterium | reverse complement strand
TAAATCAAAAATCCGCCAGTGGGTACTCGCTGGCTGTGCTTGCTGCCGTAACCCTACCTTCGTTTTCCCCCTCTACTAATACTACAATTTACAGTAGCTGAAATGGCCAAACCTCAATCAATCATCTCAATGTCAGATGGAGCATTTATCTTTTCAGAGAGTTGGACGAAAAGAAGCAGAGCGATATAATAAAGCATGGTTTGCAACACCTAACCTTTTTATCAACAGAAAGTGAGGGAAATCTCTATGGCGAAAAAAGGAAGCCAAGATGGCAAGCCGAAAAAGGGCCTGCCGCGCCTCATGGAGCCGGCTATGACGCAGAAAGGGCCTATAATGGGAGGAATGATTCTATCCCCATGACCACCATATCGGCTATCAGATTGATTGTGTGGATGGAACCGGCACAGTGGAGGTTTTAACCCTCTTTCCGGGAGTGGTTCAGCTAATTGCTTTTGCGTCAAATGCCGCCGCTTCCGTTCTGACCGCACCTTCCATGCAAATAAATCAAGGGGATGATTCACTACACATCACCTCTTTACCTCTTTGCCACCATGTCAGGTGATGAATTCAAAGAACCCTCATTCGTTGAAAGGCGGTCAGAATATAAATTTTATTAAAGAAAGGAGTGATCGATCCATTATGGATCGACACAGACAGACGCCTTGGCACGCACTGAAACTTTGCATCCCTCCTGAGCATTCTATGCGGGAAAATCAAGGGATGAGACTGTCCGCCAGCTCCGCTTTGGAGCGGACCCGGCGGGCGCGCTTGATGATCTCTTGCTGCTCCTGAGGGGACATCCTGCCGTAATGAGTCAGCGCCTTGGGACGCGTGGCAAGCTCCATCAGCAGGCCAATGGGAGCTTCTGGTTGATTGGATGACTGTGACATGGAAGATTCCTCCTTTTACCATAGTATGGCCGCAGGGGAGAAATTGATTCACGGGGTGACATAAAAAGGTTGAGGGGAAGGGCGGCATGTGTTATAATATTTTCTGTATGAGTATTGAATTCTGATTCCGATAAGGAGTTTCCATTATGAAAATCGTTGTTTTAGCGGGAGGGCTCAGCACAGAACGCAATATTTCCCTGGCCTCTGGAACCAGGGTCTGTGCGGCCCTGCGCAGCAAGGGCCACCAGGCGGTGCTGGTGGATCTGTTCCTGGGGACGGAAAGCATTGACGTCCCTGCGGATCGCCTGTTTGACCTGCTCCCTGAGCTGAAGCCGGTGACCTTCACTGGCGTTGCCCCGGACCTGGAGGCCGTGAAGGCCAGCCGCAAATGGAAGAGCAAGTCCGTGTTCGGCCCTGGCGTGCTGGAGCTGTGCCGGCAGGCCGATGTGGTGTTCCTGGCCCTGCACGGGGAGTGCGGGGAGGATGGCCGGGTGCAGGCCACCTTTGACCTGCTGGGGATTCCCTATACCGGCTCCGGCTATCGGGGCTCTGCCATCGCCATGGATAAGTGCCTGACCAAGGAGCTGATGAAGGCTCACGGCATCAAGACCCCGGATTGGCAGGTGTTCCAGGGGACCCGGGAGGATATCCCCGAAATGCTGCGGGAAATTCAAGTCCCCTGTGTGGTAAAGGTGCCCCGGGGGGGCTCCTCCCTGGGCGTCGTAATCGTTAAGGAGGAGGAGAAACTGGAGCCTGCCCTGCGCAGCTGCCTGGCCATGGACTCCACCATCATTGTGGAGCAGTACATTCAAGGGCGGGAGCTGACCTGCGGCGTGCTGGAGGGCAGGGCGCTGCCCTCGGTGGAGATTGCCACGGCGGATTATAGCTATGCAAATAAATACAACGGCCAGACGGTGGAGATCTGCCCGGGCCGTGTCACCCCGGAGATTGAGAAGGTCATGGGGGATACCGCCCTGGCGGTCCATAATATGCTGGGTCTGTCCACCTACTCCCGCTGCGACTTTATGGTGACGGATCAGGGGGAGGTCTACTGTCTGGAATGCAACACCCTGCCTGGCATGACGGACACCAGCCTGGTGCCCCGGGAAGCCGCCGCTGTGGGGATTAGCTATGAGGAACTCTGCCAGCGCATCGTCATGGATGCTCTGAATAAGTAAGAAAAATAAGGAGGAACACTTATGGAACCAATCACGGTGAGAGATCTGTTGCACGCTGTCAACGGAACCCTTCTGGGGGACTTTTCCAATCCGGATATGACGGTAACCCGGGTCCAAAGGGACAGCCGGTTGGTCCAGCCCGGAGATGTGTTCCTTCCTCTGTTGGGTGAGCATCGGGATGGCCATTCCTTTATTGCCAGGGCGCTGAGTGTGGGCGCCGCCGGCACCCTGACCATGCGGGAGCAGGATTCCTACCTGCCCGGCAAGTTCTACATCCTGGTGAAGGACACCATGCTGGCCCTGGGCGACCTGGCCCGGTGGTATCGCACTCGGTTTGATTTCCCCTTTATCGGCATCACCGGATCCGCGGGTAAGACCACCACCAAGGATATGATCGCCGCGGTTTTGGGGGAGAACTTCCGGGTTCTGAAAACCCGGGGGAACTATAACAACAATCTGGGGATGCCGGAAACCATTCTGGACATCACCCATAAACACCACAATATGGCGGTTCTGGAAATGGGCATGAACCATTTCCATGAGATCGACTACCTGTCAAAGATTGCCAGGCCGGATGTGGCTGTCATTATCAACGTGGGCTATGCCCATATCGAAAACCTGGGCAGCAGGGAGGGGATCCTCCGGGCAAAATGTGAGATTTTCCACGGCATGGATACGGAGCAGGGCTTAGCCGTGCTGAACGGCGACGATGATATGCTGGCCACGGTGAAGGACTACCCCGTGCCTGTGATCTGGTGTGGGGAGAGTGAGAAGTGTACCAGCCGTTGCCTGTCCATCCGGCCCGAGGGGGAGGATGGAATGATTATGGAGGGGGATGTCCTGGGCGAGCGGATGACCTTCCACATTCCCGCAGCGGGCAAGCATATGCTGTACTCCGTCCTGATGGCGGCTGCCATTGGGAAGACCTATGGCATGACTGGGGAACAGATTGTCCGGGGTGTGTCCCACTTTGTGCCCTCCGGCAAGCGGATGCTGCGGATGCCCCGGCGGAACAACATCACCCTCATCGATGATACTTACAACGCCAATCCTGCGGCGGTCAAGGCCGTGTTGGAGATTTTGGCCTGCCGCCCGGAGAAGAAAAAGGTGGCCGTGTTGGGGGATATGTATGAGCTGGGCGACCTAGGGCCCGCGCTGCATGCGGAATGCGGCAGCTACGCCGGCGTCCGGAAGCCGGATGTGCTGATCGCTGTGGGCCCCTTGTCTAAATATACCGCTGAGGCGGCCCGGGCGGCCGGAGTGGCAAAGGTGCTGTGGGTTGCCACCAAAGAGGAAGCCCTTGCCGCTCTGACGGAGGAGATCACTCCGGGTAGCGTGGTGCTGTTCAAGGCTTCCCATGATATGAAATTCTCCGAGCTGGTGGACTATGCGTGCACCATTACCCAGAGCCTTTAAAGAGCAGAAAAAAATGCACACATGTTCCTGTGTGCAACTTCCAACCAATTCAGCTTTGTGATAGGCTGGCCGGCCCGCTGTTCAATGACAATCCCGCTGCCGTCCGGCAAGGCCGGATCTATGGTGGAGGAGGGCAGTGGGGTATAGAAGGGGATTCCGTGATGCTTTGCTGGAACGGCCACGGAGTAGGTGCCAATTTTGTTGGCAAAGTCCCCGTTGGCGGCCATGCGGTCACAGCCCACCACCAGGTCGATCATCCCCTTGGCCATGAGGGAACCTGCCATGTTGTCGGTGATCAAGCTCATAGGCGGTGAGACGGGCGCCCTGCAATAGGGGGCGGGTCTGATCCGGCAGATAGAGCCGGTCGGCTTCGAATCGAATGGCTTCCATTTGTTTTGCCCTCTTTCTGTAAGTGCTTTTCATAATATCATCTTAAACATAGAAAATTTCAGGAGTAAACCATGATCGACATTTCTGTGAACAACCTGGTCAAGTCCTTTGAAGTAGGAAGCAACATCCTGGACGGCCTGACCTTCCGGATTGACGAGGGGGAGCATGTGGGCTTGCTGGGCAAGAATGGCGCCGGTAAAACCACTCTGTTCAAGATATTGACCGGAGAATATGACTATGACTCAGGGGAGATCGCCATCGCCAGCGGCAAACGCCTGGGCCTGATCTCCCAAATCCCCGTCTATCCGGCGGGTTATACCGTGGAGGACGTGCTGCTGGACGCCTTTCGGAAGGTGGGGGAGCTGGAGCAGGAGCTGAAGGCCCTGGCGGAGGAGATGGAGGCGGCGCCGGAGGATCCAACCATCCTCAGGCGCTATGACCGGGCTATGGCCGCCTTTGAGGTTGCGGGGGGCTATGGCGTAGAGACGGAGGTCAATAAGGTGGCCAACGGCCTGGGCATCACGGCGGAGCAGCGGGCGCAGCTTTTTTCCCATCTTTCCGGCGGCGAAAAGACCCGGGTCAACCTGGGCCGCCTGATCCTGGAGAACACGGATATCCTGCTGCTGGACGAGCCTACTAACCACCTGGACCTCCATGCTGTGGAGTGGCTGGAGGAATACCTGGCGGGATTCAAGGGCACCGTCCTGGCCATCTCCCATGACCGCTATTTTTTGGATCAGGTGGTCAACCGGGTCATCGAGATAGAAAACGGCAAGGCGGAGTTCTATTCCGGGAACTACACCTTTTTTGTTATTGAAAAGGAGCGGCGCTACCAGGAGCGCCTGAAGCAGTACGAAAAGGAGCAGGCCAAGATCGCCCAGCTGACTGAGGCGGCGGAGAAAATGCACCTGTGGGCTTTTATGGGCAACGATAAGCTGCACAAGCGGGCCTTCTCCATGGAGAAGCGCATTGAGCGCCTGCGCCGGACGGAAAAGCCCGCCAAGACTAAACAGCTGGACGTGCATTTCAATACAAGGGAGTTCAACGGGGACGAGGTGTTTACCCTCCGCAACGTGTCCAAGTCCGTTGGAGCACGGGTGCTGTTTTCCCAGGTGGAGTTGTCTGTGGTTGGCGGTGAACGCATTGCCCTGATCGGAGACAATGGCACGGGCAAGACCACCCTGATTAAAATCCTGTTAAAGGAGGAGACACCGGACACTGGCCGGGTCCGCTTTGGCCCCCAGGTGAAGAGCGCCTACCTGCCCCAGATCATCCGCTTTGACCATCCTGAGCGCAGCCTGGTGGACACCATGCTTTGGGACTTGAACTGCTCCACCCAGTCCGCTAGGAATCGCTTGGCCTCCTTCCGGTTTACCGGCGAGGACGTGTTTAAGCCGGTTTCCACCCTGTCCGGCGGGGAGCTGTCCCGGCTGCGGCTGTGCATGCTGATGGATGACAAGATCAATCTGCTCATCCTGGACGAGCCCACCAACCACCTGGACGTGGCCAGCCGGGAGTGGATTGAGGGCGCGGTGGAGGCATATGATGGGACCCTACTCTTTGTCAGCCATGACCGCTACTTTATCGAGCGCTTTGCCACCCGTATCTGGGAGATCCGGGACGGCGAAGTCGTGGACTTCCGAGGCTCCTTCAAGCAGTACCGCGCCAAGCGGGCGGAGCAGGAGCGCCGCCAGGGGGAGAAGCAGCCCACCCAGGTGGAGAAAAAGCCCAAGAAGGAGAAGCCCAAGCGAACCGGCGGCACCAAGCAGCTGGAAAAGGAGCTGAACCAAGTGGAGCGCAGCATCGCCAAGCTGGAGGCGCAGAACACCCGGCTGGATGGGGAGATGGAGGCCAACGCCAGAGACTATGTGAAGCTGGGAGAGCTGATGGAGGCAAAAGCCGCCGCTGAGGAGGAACTTTCCGGCCTCTATGAGAGATGGGAGGTGCTTTCCGGGCTTTTAGAGGGGGAAGCCTGATGAGACGAGGAAAACGGGAACGGAAACCCCGCCGGACGGGAGGACGTATGACCATCCTAATCATTGGAATCTTAGCCCTTGGGACGGGTGTCGGCCTGTTCCTCCGGCGGGGACGGCCCATGCTGTACGGCCTGATTGTGGGCTGCGGCGTGGCGGCCTGGTGCCTGCTCTGGGCGCTGATCCCCAGCCGGGGGCTGCACGGCGCCCTGATTGGCCTGCTTGCGTTGGCCATTTTGGGATTTGGCGCCCTGGAGAGGGTTATTTTGACCCGGCAGGGCGGCGAGATCACCGGCGAACCGGATGCCATTGTGGTGCTGGGGGCCGCCGTCTGGGAAGACGGGCCGTCGCCTATGCTCAAATCCCGGCTGGATACCGCGCCGAATTACCGGGAGGAGCACCCGGACCTGGTGATTGTGGTGTCTGGCGGCCAGGGCAGCGGCGAGCCTGAGAGCGAGGCGGACGCCATGGCGGAGTATTTGATTGCCCGGGGGGTGCCAGAAGGGCAAATTCTCCGGGAGGACCAGGCCTATAACACGGTGGAAAACCTGAAATTCTCCACCGCCATACTGGAAGAAAATGGGATGCAGGCGGAAAATCTGCTGGTGGTTTCCAACGGGTTCCATCTGTGCCGGGTGGAGCTTTTGGCCCATCGCTTGGGCTTGGAGATCTCCACCCTGTCCGCCCCCACCCCTGGTTCAGTGGTAGTGAAGGTATATTATTATGCCCGGGAGAGCTTGGGGTTGGTGAAATCCTGGGCGCTAGACGGATAAAGGAGATGAGTTTTTTTGCTGGAGGAACAGCTGACACCCCTGATTTTGAAATACAGTGAATTATCCGCCCGACTGAATCAGCCGGAAACCTATAATGACCCTGCCCTGGTGGCCCGATTGAATCAGGAGCAGGCGGAGCTGGCCCCCATTGCGGAGACCTACCGGCAGCTGACCGCTGCCCGCCAGCGGCAGGACGAGGCTAAGGCCCTTCTCCACGAGGAGGATGAGGAGCTTCGGACCCTGGCCCAGGAGGAGTTCCGGGAGAGCAAAGCGGAGGAGGCGGCGCTGGAGCAGAAGCTGCAAGTGCTCCTTCTGCCCAAGGATCCCAACGACCGAAGGAGCGTGGTGGTGGAAATCCGGGCCGGTGTGGGGGGCGAGGAGGCGGCGTTGTTCGCCCATTCTCTCCACCGTATGTACTCCATGTACGGGGACAAGAAGGGCTGGAAACAGGAGATCACCAACCTGAACGAGACCGAGCTGGGCGGCGTCAAGGAGATCTCTTTCCTGCTGGAGGGGGAAGGGGTCTACGCCCGCATGAAGTTTGAGTCCGGAGTCCACCGGGTTCAGCGGGTGCCGGAGACCGAGTCTGGCGGCCGGGTGCATACCTCCACGGCAACGGTGGCCGTGCTCCCGGAGATGGAGGAGGTAGATGTCCGGCTGAATCCAGACGATGTGGAGATGCAGGTGTTTCGCTCCTCCGGAGCCGGGGGACAGCATATCAATAAGACCTCCTCCGCTGTCCGTCTGATCCACAAGCCCACGGGCACCATTGTGGAGTGCCAGCAGGAGCGGAGCCAATTCGAAAACCGGGCTAAGGCCATGCGGGTCCTGGTCTCCAAGCTGTATGAGGCGGAGCAGGAGCGGATCAACTCCGCCTATACCCGGCAGCGGCGGAGTCAGGTGGGCTCTGGCATGCGCAACGAGCGGATTCGTACCTATAATTTCCCCCAAGGAAGGGTGACCGACCACCGGATTGGACTGACCTTGTACAAGATCAATTCCATCATGGATGGAAATTTAGATGAACTGATTGACGCGCTGACTGCGGCGGACAATGCGGAGCGGTTGCGGCAGCAGACAGAACAGTAATAGGTGACAAGCTTGAAAACAGAGTATTTGACCACAGAGGATGTGGAGCGGGGCGCGGAGATCATCCGGAAGGGGGGGCTTCTCGCCATCCCCACGGAGACGGTCTACGGCCTGGGGGCCAACGGGCTGGATGAGTCCGCAGTGCGCCGGATTTTTGAAGCCAAGGGCAGGCCCCAGAACAACCCCCTGATCCTCCACATCCCTGATGACAGCTGGCTGGAACGCTACTGCTACGATATCCCAGAGTCTGCCTACACCCTGGCAGCGGCCTTTTGGCCTGGCCCACTGACCATGATCTTGAAGGCAAAGGACAACGTCCCCCGGGTGACCACCGGGGGACTGGATACGGTGGGGATGCGTTGCCCCCGGCACCCCGCCACCCGGGCGGTGATCCGGATGGCAAATGTGCCGGTTTCGGCCCCCTCCGCCAACACCTCCGGCCGCCCCAGCTGTACCACGGCGGCGGATGTTTTAGAGGATATGGACGGAAAAATCCAGGGCATTATGGATGGCGGTCCCTGTGTCGTGGGGGTGGAATCCACCATTATTGACCTGACCACGGATCCCCCCTGCCTGCTTCGCCCCGGCGGCCTGCCCCTGGAGGAGATAGAGGAGGTTCTAGGGAGGAAGATTCTGGCGGATCAGGCGGTGAACCAGCAAATGAAGCCCGGGGAACGGCCCCGGGCGCCTGGCATGGCCTACCGCCATTACGCGCCCAAGGCGCCGGTGACGGTCATTGAGGGCGACCCGAAGCTGGCGGCGGAATTTATCCGCAGCCGCTGCACCCCCACCACCGGCGTGATCTGTTTCCGGGAGTATGCCGGGCTGTTTCAGGGGCTGGAGGTCCAGCTCCTGGGCAGCGTTGACAACAAGCCCCAGCAGGCCCGGAACGTGTTCGATGCCCTGCGCTATTTTGACGGCACCGCTGTGACGGAGATTTACGCCCAGTGCCCGGATTCCGCCGGCCTGGGGCTGGCTATTGGAAACCGCATTAAGAAGGCGGCGGGCTTCCGCACCATTCTGATTACAGGAGAGAGAAACATGAAACTAATTGGGATCACCGGGCCAACCGGCGCCGGAAAGACCACGGCGCTGAAGGAGCTGACTGCCCTGGGGGCGGAGAACATCGACTGCGATGCCGTCTACCACGAGCTGTTGGAGCGCAGCGGGGAGATGAACGGGGCGCTGAAAAAGCGGTTCCCCTCCGCCTATGTGGAGGGAAAGCTGGACCGGAAGCGGTTGGGCGATGTGGTGTTCCGGGACAAGGCGGCCCTGGATGAGCTGTCCCAAATCACCGCCCACTACATCAATCAGGAGATCGACCGCCGCATTGAGGCAGCCCGGAAAGCGGGTTTGCCAGGCGTGGGCGTGGATGCCATTAACCTGATCGGCAGCGACATCCAGGCGCGCTGTGACGCCACCGTGGCGATCGTGGCCCCGGAGGAGTTCCGGGTGAAGCGCATTATGGCCCGGGACGGCATCAGCGAGGAATATGCCTGGAACCGGATCCGGGCCCAGCAGCCCAATTCCTACTTCGAGACGAATTGCGACTATGTTTTGAAGAACGACAGCACCGCCCGGGAATTTGCTGCCAGGGCGCGGGAACTTTTCACCACACTGCTATTATAAAAATAAAATCTAGGAGAGAGAAACATGGAAAAAAAGAATACCCAGGCAGATCAGCTGCGTGAGGAACTGTTTTACAAGAGAACCAACGGCTTCGATCGGGTTACGGAGCAGGAGCGGGCAGAGATCCATTCTTACTGCGAGGATTATAAAAAATTCCTGGATCAGGGCAAGACTGAACGGGATGCGGTCTCCGCGGCCATCGCCATTGCTGAGGGCTATGGCTTCCGCCCCTATATCCGGGGGATGGCGTTGAATCCTGGCGACAAGGTTTATAAAAATAATCGGGGCAAGTCTTTAATATTGGCGGTTATCGGCTCGGAGAGCCTGGCCAAGGGGGTTCATATTGGCGCCGCCCATATCGATTCCCCCCGCCTGGACTTGAAGCCCAGCCCCCTCTATGAGCAGGACGAGCTTGCCATGCTCAAGACCCACTATTATGGAGGCATCCGCATGTATCAGTGGGTAACAGTGCCCCTGGAACTGCGGGGTGTGGTGGTGCGCCGGGACGGCAGCTCTGTGGAGGTGCGGATTGGCCAGGATCCCCAGGATCCCACCCTGCTCATCACTGACCTGCTGCCCCATCTGGCGGACGAGCAGGCCAAAAAGCCCCTGTACAAGGCCTTCCCTGGCGAGGGCCTGAACCTGCTCATCGGCAGCGAGCCTTTCCCGGACATTCAGGGGGAAGACCGGGTGAAGCTGAATATTATGCGCCTGCTGAATGAAAAGTACGGCATTGTGGAGGAGGACTTCATCTCCGCCGAGCTGGAGGCGGTCCCCGCTTATTCTGCCCGTGATGTGGGGCTGGACCGCTCCATGGTGGGCGCTTATGGCCAGGACGACCGGGTCTGTGCCTATGCGGCCCTGATGGGCCTGATGAAGGCGGGGAGCTGCAAGGAAACCGGCATTGTCGTGCTGGCTGATAAGGAAGAGATTGGCTCCACCGGAGTTTCTGGCATGAAATCCCGGGCCTTTGACACCTTTATGGCTGACCTGTGCGCCAGCCAGGGGGTGAACCTAGGGGAGTGCTATGAAAACTCCCTGTGCCTGTCCGCTGATGTGACTGCCGCCTATGATCCCAATTACGCGGAAGTCTACGAGAAGCGCAACAGCGCCCTGGTCAATTACGGCCTTGGCTTTTCTAAGTACACGGGGTCCAAGGGCAAGGATGAAAGTAATGATGCCTCCGCGGAGGTGGTGGGCCAAATCCGCCGCCTGATGGAGGAAAACAGCGTGATCTGGCAGATGGCCGAGCTGGGCAAGGTGGACGCTGGCGGCGGCGGAACCGTAGCCTGCTACATGGGGGACCGTAATATCGCCACCATGGATGCCGGCGTGCCGGTGCTGTGTATGCACGCGCCCTTTGAGGTCACTGGCAAGCTGGATTGCTACATGTGCTACCGGGGTATGAAGGCGCTGTTTGAGGCGTAAATCCCAAAGCAGGAAAATTGCGTAAACGGAAGCCCGCTGAAAGGGGGAAGATCCCTTTTCAGCGGGTCGTTTTTATGGTTGAACCTTTTTCAGAAGCTCCTCAGGGGAGACGCCGTACAGCTTTGCCAGGGCCAGCAAATTGGAAGTGCTGGGGTCGGAGGTGCCGTTTTCCCACTTGGAAACCGCTTGCCTGCTGACGCCAAGGGACTCGGCCACGAATTCCTGGGTCATATTGCAGGCTGTGCGGTGCTGCTTCAGGACCTCGCCCGGGGATTTCTTGATTGCTGCCTTTTCTTCCCGCGCTTCTCCGGATTTCAGATACTTTTTCAGGGCCTTGATGACCAGCACGGCCAGATAAATCAGGCCGGCCGGAATCGCAAGCCAAAGGATCAGGGTGAACAGGGTGAAGATGATGGTTCCGGTGGAAATACTCATGGGAACCCCTCCTTGTTTTTTGATGGTTTAAGGATACCAGAGTTCCCCGGTTGCCTCCACCAACTATTCCGCAACAATGGGTTGCGAAGGTTCTTTTTTACCCTCCATCCAGGCCTGATACCGGGCCTCAATGCCGCAGTCCGGGTTTTTGCTGATCTGGCAGAGCAGCCCCCGCAGGGGATAGGCTCCGCTGAAGGGATCGCAGGGGGGTTCCCCGATGGTCAGCACATTGACGTTGGATTCATCCCAGCCGTAGCCGGGAGCTCCGGCCTCGGGATACCACCAGCCCATTTCGCAGTTGATGACCCGGGGATCCAGCTCCGGCACCAGCATGGCTTTCTGGGTGATTTTACCCCGGGGGGTTTCGATCCACACCCAGTCACCCTCTTGGATGTCAAATTGGGCCGCCGTGTCCGGGTGGATGCTGACCCGGGGGAAGGGATGCAGCCTGCGCAGGGACTTGATTTGACGGCCATTTGAGATGAAGTAGGGCATGGAGCGTCGCCCGGTGGTCAGCACCAGGGGGAACTCCTTTGCCAGCTCCAGCTGGCTGACCGGGGTCTCCCGATCCTCCACCCAGTAGGGGAGGGGATCCGCGCCGCAGTCCTTCAGCCGTTGGCAGTAGAACTCGAATTTGCCGGAGGGGGTGTGGAAGCCCCCGTTCTTGTAGTTATAATAGGTGCGGGGAGGGACCACATAGCCCAGAGCCTTCAGCCGTTCGAAGTTCATCCCCTTGTATTCCGGCCACTTCTCGCCCATGACGGCCAAACCCCTGTCCAGAATCTCCTGCTGGCTGCCGGCGCCATAGTCCAGGCCCATTCGGCGGCACAGCTCCTGAAAGACCTCCTCGTCCGGCTTGCATTCCCCCACCTGGACCACCTTCTGCTGGCACAGCAGGGCCTGGTCGCCGAACTCCGGGAAGGGATAATAGCTGTCCAGCTCCGGCCAAAGGGCGGCGGGCAGGAGAATATCCGCAAACTCGGCGGTGGGGCTTTTGAAAAAGTCCATGTAGACAAAGAACTCCAGCTCTTTCAGGCATTCATAGATGTGCTTGGCGTCCGGCATAGAGATCAGGGAGTTGTTGGCGTGGGCCAGCAGGGCACGGATCTTATAGGGCTTGCCCGTCCGCATGGCTTCAAAGGTCAGCCAGGGGTGGGCGAACATCTTGGGGCTGGCAGTGCCGTTGTTCAGAGGGAAATCGCCGGAGATGATTTTCTTTCCCTGCTCAGGAGAAAGCCGGTCAAAGAGGATATCCGCCGAGGGGGCGATGTCCTTGCCGGGGACAAAGCCCCCGGGAACGTCCCAGTTGCCGGTGATAACGGGCAACATAAAGATCGCCCGGCAGGTCTGAAAGGAGTTGGAGGTCTGCTCCACAGCGCAGCCCCATTCCAGGGATAGGGGCTTGATGGAGGAGATCAGCCGGGCGGCCTCTTGGATCTCTTCTGCGGGAACCCAGGTGATACCAGAGACCTTCTCAGCTGGATATTCCCGGCATCGGGCTTTTAACTCATCGAAGCCCACCGTCCGGTTTTCCACGAACTCCCTGTCATACCAGCCATTTTGAATGATGAGATTGAGAATGCCCAGGGCCAGGGCGCCGTCTGTGCCCGGGCGGGGCTTCAGCCACAGCTTTGCCTTTTTGGTCAGCTCGTTGGGATGGGGGTCCACCACCACCAGAGGGGTGCCCCGCTTGACAGCGTCCTTGATGTGCCATTGCAGCTCGCCGTCCGCCCCACTGACAGCCGGGTTGGCGCCCCAGACCAGAATTCCCCCGGGAGGAGTATCGCCGTAATAATCCACCCCGGCAAAGGTACCGGCGGAAAAATCCCCCGCGTTCTTCCGGGGCCCCAGGCAGATGAGGGCGCCGGAGGAGGTGGCATTTGGGGTGTTCAGCACGTTGGCAAAGCGCCAGTATTGGGACAGATGATGCCGCCCGGTGCCGGTGGTCAGGGCCACGCATTCTGGGCCGTAGGTTTCCCGATAATAGGTCAGCTTTTCCGCAATCTCATCATAGGCCTGCTCCCAGGTGATGCGCTCCCACTTCCCGCTGAGCTTTGGGCCAATCCGGCGCATGGGGTAAATCATGCGGTCCGGGTGATACATCTGCTCAATGATGCTCAGCCCTTTCATGCAGGCGCGGCCGTGATTCAGCGGCCCCTCCGGGTCGGGACGGACCTTGACAACCTTGCCCTCCTCCACCGTCAGAATATGCATACATCCGCCGTGGCAGCCACGACAGGAGGTTTTGAATTCGGTCATGTAAATTCCCCCAGTCTTGTCTTCATCATACTTGATTTCACCGGTATTTGCAACCGATAGCCCGCCCGTGGCTTGAAGAAAGTTATACAGAACAGTCAGCCTTTTATGATTGCATTTTACAAAGGGGTACGATACAATAGATCTGTGAAACAGTACGAAACACGGGAAAGGATGAAACCGATTCATGATAGATACCACAAATTTGGAACATGACCTGGACTATCTGCGCCTTTTGGCGGAGCAGTATCCCACCGTTGAGGCGGCGTCCACAGCCATCGTGAATATGAGCGCCATTTTACAGCTGCCCAAGGGCACGGAATATTATTTCAGCGACCTGCACGGCGAGCACGAGGCCTTTATTCACCTGCTGCGCTCCGGTTCCGGCAACATCCGGGACAAGATCGAGATGCTCTATGCCCATACTCTGCCGGAGACGGAACGGGTGGAGCTGGCCTCCCTGATCTACTACCCGGAGGCCATTCTCAGGAAGAAAAGGCAGAGCTGTGACAACTATGCGGAATGGAGCGGCATCATCATCAACCGCCTGATCCTCGTCTGCCGGGAGGTGTCCTCCAAGTATCCCAAGGGCCGGGTGGAGCATGTCATCAGCCATAAGTTCCGCTTCATCATTGAGGAGCTGATGGAGACGGACACCACAGACCTGGATAAACAGCGTTATTTCCAGGAGATTATCTCCGCATCCATTGAGTCCGGCATCGGGGACGGTGTCATTAAGAACCTGTGCTACCTGGTCCAGCAGATGACGGTGGACAATCTGCACATCATCGGGGATATCTTTGACCGAGGGCCAGGCGCCAACAAGATCCTGGATGAGCTGATGCATTATCACGATGTGGATATCCAGTGGGGCAACCACGATTTGGATTGGATCGGGGCGGTCAGCGGAAACCTGGTTTGCCTGTTCTCAGTGCTGCGCATTGCCATCAGCTATAATAATTTTGATATGCTGGAGGACGGATACGGCATCAACCTGCGTCCGCTGTCCATGTTTGCGGCCGCCACCTATGGGGACGACCCCTGCAAGGCCTTTATGCCCCACATCCTGGATGAGAATACGTATGATCCCGTGGATCCCATCCAGGCTGCCAAGATGCATAAGGCGGTGGCCATTATCATGTTCAAATTGGAGGGGCAGCTGCTGAAGCGCCATCCGGAATATGACATGGATCACCGTCTGCTGCTGGACAAGCTGGATCTGGACAAGGGCGTGCTGAAGGTGAACGGCAAGGAGTATCCTCTGACGGACATCAATTTCCCCACGGTGAACCCGGAAGATCCCTATGCCTTGACCCAGGAGGAGCAGGCGCTGGTGGATGGCATTTACGCCTCCTTCCGCCACTCCGCACCCCTGAACCTGCATATGGATTTTATCATGTCCCACGGCGCCATGTATAAGACCATCAACAGGAATCTGCTCTATCACGGCTGTATTCCCATGAATCAGGATGGTTCCTTCCAGTCCATGACCCTGAATGGGAAGGAGTACAGGGGCAAGGCCCTGCTGGACGTTTTGGATAGCATTGTCCGCAAGGCTTATTTCAGCCATGATCCAGAGAGCTGTGACCTGCTGTGGTATCTGTGGTCAGGAGCCAAGTCCCCTCTGTTCGGCAAGGAGCGCATGACCACCTTTGAGCGGTATTTTACCGACGCCAAGGAGCTGCGCGATGAACCGAAAAATGCCTATTACTCCCTGTATGAGAATCCGGAAACCGTGACCCGTATCCTGGAGGACTTCGGGTTAGATCCCAAGACCTCCCATATTATCAATGGACATGTGCCGGTGAAGCAGGGGGAGAACCCCATCAAGTGCGGCGGGCGGCTCTTTGTGATTGACGGCGGCATCTCTAAGGCTTACCAGTCCACCACCGGCATTGCGGGCTATACCCTGGTGTTCAATTCCCATTGCCTAAAGCTGGCGGAGCACAAGCCCTTCCGCAGGGCGGACGGGGATGTGACGGCTGAAACCTTCACCACTACCCGCATTGTGGAACAAATGCCTCACCGCATCATCATGGCGGAGACGGACATTGGGGAGGAGTACCGGAAGAAGATTTCCGCCCTTCGGGAACTGCTGGAGCTTTACCGAGAGGGTATCATCCACCAAAAGAAATCCTCCGGGAGAGAGTAGTGGCGGCGGTACGCCAGCAACAAGGCCGGAAAATAAAAACTCCCGGCTGTTTTTGAACAGCCGGGAGCATTTTTAGTGCTTCATAGCTTATAGTTCAAACTGCTTGCCGCCGATGTATACGGCCTCCAGATTCAAATCCTGATCCAGAATCAGGATATCAGCGTACTTGCCCACGGACAGGGAGCCAATTTCGTCGTACTTCTGAATCACCTGAGCGGGAGTGCGGGTGGCGGAGATGATTGCATCCTCCAGGGGCAGGCCGAACTTCACCACATTTTGCAGGGCTTTCAGCACGGAGATGGAGGAGCCTGCCAGGGTGCCGGTGCCGTCGTCCAGAGTGGCTTTGCCGTCCTGCATGACAATGGGCTGGCCACCCAGCATGTAATGGCCGTCCGGCATTCCGGCGCAGCGCAGGGAGTCGGAGATCAGGGTCAGCTTGTGGCCGTAGAGCTGATGTACCATGCGGATGACAGAGGGGTGGATGTGGAGGCCGTCGCAGATCAGCTCCACAGTGGCCCCGGAATCAAAGGCGGCGCCGATGATGGCGGGCTTGCGGTGATGGAGGGACTCCATGCCGTTGAATAGGTGAGTGGTGTGGGAGGCGCCGGCCGCATAGGCGGCCATGGCGATGTCATAGTTTGCCACGGAGTGGCCCAGGGAGACTGTGCAGACCTGGGAGACCCGGCGGATAAAGTCCATGGCCCCGTCCTCCTCAGCGGCCACGGTGACCAGCCGGACCTGGTTGCCGGAGGCCTCGTTCAGCCGGTTAAACATCTCCACGTCAGGCTTATGCAGGCATTCAGCGGCCTGGGCGCCCCGCTTGGCATAGCACAGGAAGGGGCCTTCCAGGTTGACGCCCACACACCGGGCGCCGATGGACTCAAAGTCCCGGATGGCGTGCATGGCGGGGATCAGGGTTTCCTCCTTTAGGGTCATGGTGGTGGGAGTCCAGGAGGTGACGCCATTCTTTGCATAATAGGCGCTCATCTTGGTCAGACCAGCCTTGCTGCCATCGCTGGCGTCCTCATTCACTGCGCCGTGGGTGTGGATGTCGATCAGGCCGGGGATGACATACTTGCCGGTGGCGTCGATGATGCCAGCGCCCTCCGGGATGCCGTCGGAAGGGGTGACGGCGGTGATCTTCTCTTCAAAAGAGATGTCCATGGGGGCAAAGGCGCCGGACTCTGTAAAGAGCATACCGTTTTTAATTTGCATAATGAAACGTCCTTTCTGAATATAGCGAAAGATAATATTCTTAATCATAGCACTCTTTTTAGAAAATGTCACTGGGAAGATCACGAAAATATCGGAAAATTCACCGGACTCAGCGTGCTGGCTGACTCATAGGAGGTTCAAAATGACCCTAACGGCAACAAAGCCCCCTGACTGTGGAAAAAATAGCGCAAATCCGGTTTGGCGCTGAAGCCGGGCAACCTTGCTGAAAGCCCAATACCCTCCCGTTCGGGAGGGCGGATGCTGCTATCATTGGGTTATTGCCAAAGGGGGGAGGGGTAGAGCCCTTCCTCTGTCTTGGCGGCTAGGGCGGCGGTAATCTCAGGCTTGTCCGCCTGATAGGTGACGCCGTACCACTTGTCATGGCTGGACAACACCTTGCAGGTGGCTTTGCCCTCGTCCAGCAGCTGGCTGACCACGGTGGGGAGGTAGTACTCCCCCTTCAAGGGATTTTCCGCCAGCGTCCTGTCCAGGAACTTGGGAAAGCGGGCCTTTGCCTCGTCGATGAAGCTCTGGGTGAAGCCCCACATATTCATGGAAATCAGGGTGTCCGGGTCCAGGTCAGTCCAGGTTTCCCCCTCGTCGGTGGAGAAGTGGATGCCGCCCTCATATTCCTCGATGCGGGTGCGCTCGGTGACGGAGGCCAGATTTCCCTGCTCATCGGTGACGCAGATTCCCCGGGCCACATGGCCGTTCTTGGTGGTGGTGTTTTTCAGCAGATAGCCCACCATGGAGAAGGAGTAAGTCTCCCCATCCTCATGGGTGGAGAGGTAGTCATAGATGGTCTGGAAGGCCTCAGGGCCATAGTAATCGTCCGCATTGATGACGGCAAAGGGCGCGTCAATGAGTTCCCGGGCGGAGAGCACGGCGTGGGCGGTCCCCCAGGGCTTTGTGCGCCCCTGGGGAAGGAGGTAGCCCTGGGGCAGATCATCCGGCTGCTGGTACGCATATTTCACGTTCATATACTTGCTGATCCGGTTGCCGATGGCCGCCTTAAAAAGGTCCTCGATCTCATGCTTGATGATAAAGATGACAGTCTCAAATCCGGCCCGGCGGGCGTCGTACAGAGAGTAATCGATGATGACCTCCTGCTTTGGGCCCACAGGGTCGATCTGCTTTAATCCGCCGTAGCGGCTGCCCATGCCGGCAGCCATGATGACTAAAATAGGCTTGCTCATAGTTCATTCTCCATATCCATTGGGGTTGTTTCTCTGCCAGTTCCAGGAGTCGGCGCACATGTTCTCCAGAGTCTCCTTTGCCTCCCAGCCCAGCACCTCCTTGGCCTTGGCGGGGTCGGCATAGCAGACGGGCTGATCCCCGGGACGGCGGTCCCCAATGACATAAGGAACCGGCGTATCGTTGACGGTCTGGAAGGTGTTGACCAGCTTCAGCACAGAGCTGCCCCGGCCGGTGCCCAGGTTAAAGACCTCGGTGCCGGTGTGCTCTGCGGCAAATTTGATGGCAGCCACATGGCCCCGGGCCAAATCCAGGACGTGAATATAGTCCCGGATGCAGGTGCCATCGGGGGTGGGGTAGTCATTGCCAAAGACGGTGAGCTTTTCCCGCTTGCCCACGGCCACCTGAGACACATAGGGCATGAGATTGTTGGGGATGCCGTTGGGATTTTCCCCGATGCGGCCGGATTTGTGGGCGCCGATGGGGTTGAAGTAGCGCAGGAGCACCACGGACCACTCAGGGTCGGCAGCGGCCATGTCCCGCAGGATGATTTCACCCATATATTTGGTCCAACCATAGGGGTTGGTGCAATCGCCGGTTTTGCTGGTTTCCCGCAGGGGCATTTCGTTGTCGGCGGAGTAAACCGTGGCAGAGGAGGAAAAAACAATCCGCTTGCAGCCATGCCGGGCCATGACCTGACACAGGGACAGGGTGGCGTTCAGATTGTTGTCATAGTAGCGCAGGGGCTGGGAAACGGACTCTCCCACAGCCTTGAGACCCGCAAAGTGGATGACAGCATCGATCTGATTCTCTTGAAAGATCTTGTTCAGGGCGGCGCGGTCCCGGACGTCTGCCTCATAGAAGGGGAAGTCCTTGCCCGCCAGCTCCTTGGTGCGCTCCGGCACCTTGGGGCTGGCGTTTACCAAATTATCCACCACAACCACGGAATGGCCGCTGTTCAGCAGTTCCAGGCAGGTGTGGGAACCAATATAACCGCAGCCACCAGTAATCAAAATATTCATGTATTACCTCCAAAAGAGAAATGTTCTTCCCATAATCTTTTTTATTATAGCAGGCGCAGAGTGGTTTCGCAACTGTAAAACAACCAAAAATGACGACTAAAATGCATAAGCGGAGCCCCTTCCCCTGAAGAAGCTCCGCAATGAAATTTAATTCTCCTTTTCAGAATCCTCCGAAGGCAGGACAACCACCCGGATCTCCAATACCCGGCGGTTTTCCACCTTGGTGACAGTGACGTCCAGGTTTTGATAGACGAATCGGTCCCCCACTTCGGGCAGACGGCCCACTTCGGTGATCACCCAGCCGCTGACCGTGGTGCAGTCGAAGTCTCCCTCCGCCAGGTCAAAACGCTCAAACAAATCCTCCAGATTTGCGGTGCAGGAGATGAGATAGGAGCCGTCCTCCTGCTTCTTGAATTCCTCTATCACCTCGTCATGCTCGTCCCAGATCTCGCCCACCAGCTCTTCCAGGATGTCCTCCAGGGTGGCAAGTCCGTCGGTGCCGCCGTATTCATCCACCACAATGACCATGTGGCACTTCTGCTTTTGCAAAATGCGCAGCAGGTCGGAAATCTTCGTGGTGGCGGAGACAAAAAGCACCTGAGAGATGACGGAATCCAGGGTGGCATCCCCCCGATATATCGCGGCGTGAAGGTCCTTTTCGTGGATAACGCCTATAATGTTGTCGATGGTCTCATGGTAAACCGGGATGCGGGAGTAGCCGCTTTCCGCAAACAGGGCGGACATCTCCTCAATGGAGGTGGTGTCCTCCACGGCGGTGATATCTACCCGGGGGACAAGGATTTCAGAGACCTCCAGGTCGTTGAACTCAATCGCCGCTCGGATGAGATCGCTCTCATCCTCGTCCAGGCCGCCCTCGGTTTCCGCCTGCTCCACCATGGTGATCAGTTCCTCCTCGGTGATCCCTGTCTGGTTGCCCAGATGGAATACCTTGCGCAGCAGGATCTTCCAAAGGGAGAATAGGAAGGTCAGCGGGGTCAGGATGGCCATAAAGAATTTCAGCGCCGGAAGCAGGGCAATGGCAAAGCGCTCCGGGTTTTCTTTGGCGATGCTCTTGGGGGAGATCTCTCCAAACACCAGCACCACCAGGGTCAGCACCACCGTGGAAATGGTGGGGCCAAGTTCATTCCAAAAGCGGCTGAACAGCACCGTGCCAATCGAGGACGCGGAGATGTTCACAATGTTATTGCCGATCAGGATGGTGGAGAGCAGCTTGTCAAAATCCTGGGCTGCCTCCAAAACCTCCTTGGCCTTGCGGTCTCCCTCGTCCGCCCGGCTCATGAGCCGGATCCGGTTCATGGAAGAGTAGGCGGTCTCTGTGGCGGAAAAAAGCGCGGATAGGGCAATCAAAACAACCAATACAACGACTATTAAAAGACTGTTACTGTCCATAAGGACTCATCACTCCAATTTTCAATTTTTTATTGTTTGGGTTTTTGAGCTTTTTATCAATTCCTTGGGGTTCGCTCAATCCCCCTTCGAAGCAAGTTAGAGCTACTTCATACGCTTCCCCCTGTCATAAGCTGGTATTGCTCGTCCAACCAGACCAGCATGGCGGAATGGCCCTCCTCCGTCAAGGGGAAGCTGGTTTCAGCGACAATCTCGCTGCGCTCCAGGCAGTAAACCCCATACCAGACCAGCGCTTCTATGACGGATTCCTTCTCATCCCCTTCGCCCCCTTCGCCGCGGACGGCGGGTTTCAGGCGGAAGCGCAGGCCGTGAAAGCTGCCCAGATAGGCATTGTCATTTTGGAAAGTTGCTAAATTTGGGACATAAAAGTCAGAATGTTCACAAATCATGGATTCCTCTCAGTCTGGTTTTCGATAATAGTTCAAAAGCGCCTGACGCTCGTTGGGGCATTTTTCATCTATGACGGCATCCAGCAGGATCCTTAGGATCTTTCCCAGCTCCTCACCCGGGGGAACGCCCAGCGACATCAAGTCCCGGCCGCTGACAGCCAGCTGGGTGACCTTATAGGTGGGATTTTCCAAGGCAGGGTCCCTCAGGAGCCGGGAAAAGGCGGCAGTTGCCTCCCGAACCGGCTTCATCTTGGGGTGGTCAGTATGTGCCAGGCCGTCACACCGGCGGACCTCAGCCAGGCGGCGCAGATCCTCCAGGCTGACCTTCTGCATCCAGCGCAAAACGCCGCTGCGCTTGGTGGGGGGCCAGGCATCGTGATAATAGACCAGCCAGCAGACCCGCTCCCGGGTGTCCCGGTCAGACTTCAGCCGGACCAGAATCTGCCTGGCCAGTTCCTCGCTGACTACGGGATGGTCCGGGAAGTGCCCGTATCCATCCGCCCCCAGATGGAAGGTTTGGGGCTTGCCCAGGTCGTGGAGCAGCAGCGCCCAGCGCACCAGGCGGTCTGGTTCAGACAGGGAGAGGGCGGTGATGGTGTGGTTCCAAACGTCTTCATAGTGGCAGGGGTTGCGCTGGTCAAAGCCGATGCTGGGGAGGATTTCCGGTATGATGATGCCCAGAATATCCGCATATTGGGAGAGGACCCGGGCGGCGCCGGGACCCACCAGCAGCTTGTTCAGCTCGGCATATATGCGCTCAGCGGAGATATAGCGGAGCAGCTCCTTGTTTTCTTTGGCGGCAGTGGAGGTTCCATCCTCTATCTGAAAGTCCATGACGGAAGCAAAGCGCAGGGCCCGGAGAATGCGCAGGGCGTCCTCCTGAAACCGGGTGGTGGGATCTCCCACGCAGCGGATGATCCCGGCGCGGAGATCCTCCTGGCCGCCGAAGTAGTCGATGATCCGGCCGTTTCCGTCCAGGGCCATGGCGTTCATGGTGAAATCCCGCCGGGCCAGATCCTCCCGGAGATCCGAGACAAACCGGACCTGATCCGGGCGGCGGTGGTCCGTGTAGCTCCCATCCTGGCGGAAGGTGGTAACCTCGTAAGATTGGTGATCCATCCGCACCGTGACAGTGCCGTGGGCCAGGCCGGTGTCAATGAGATGGAGATCGGAGAGGGCCCCGTGGAGCTGATCCGGCAGGGCGGAGGTGCAGATGTCCCAGTCATGGGGCGCGATGCCCCGCAGGGTATCACGGACACAGCCCCCCACAGCATAGGCCTGATACCCCCCGGCCTGCAGGCGGCTGATTATCTGTTTTACGGCGGCGGGAATCTGCATATCACTCCTCCATGCAGTCTAAGGCAAATCAAAGAAACGTCAAAAAAATGAAAAGAAAACCACTATAAAATTGCTTCCATTTTACACTGGCTTTGTTATTTCGTCAAACCCTTTTGCAGGAAAAGTTCAAATGTTCCCTGCAAGGGAACCTCCGGAGGATTATAGGATTTCCAGACGGCCTTCCAACGCCCGCATCAGCGTCGCATCGTCGGCGTATTCCAGATGGCTGCCCACGGGGATGCCGTAGGCCAAGCGGGTGATCTTAGGTCCAAAGGGTTTCAATAACCGGGAGAGATACCTGGCGGTCGCCTCTCCTTCCGTATCGGGGTTGGTGGCCATAATGACCTCCTGCACCCCGCCGGAGGCCACTCGCTGCACCAGGGAGCTGATTTTCAGGTCGTCCGGTCCCACGTGATTCATGGGGGAGATGACGCCGTGGAGCACATGATAGAGGCCGTTATATTCCCGGACACGTTCCATGGCAATCACATCCTTAGGCTCGGCCACCACGCAGATCACAGAGTGGTCCCGCTTCAGGCCAGAGCAGATGGCGCAGGGGCCGTCACCCTGGGTCAGGTTCTGGCAGACCGGGCAGCAGGTGATGGTGTGTTTGGCAGTCATGATGGCGTCCGCAAATTCCCGGGCTTCATTTTCCGGCAGGGAGAGCACATGAAAGGCCAGGCGCTGGGCGGATTTGCTGCCAATGCCAGGGAGCTTGGCAAATTGTTCAGCCAGCTTTTCCAGGGCGGGGGGAAAGTTCTGCATTCCGGGGCCCCCTTACTGTGCGTCCAGGGCCAGACGGCGCAGGTGGGCAATGGCACCGGGGATATCTGGCATTCCGAAGACCGCCGAGCCTGCCACCAGCACATTGGCACCGGCGGAAACAGCCTTTTGGATGGTCTTGGCGCTGATGCCGCCGTCCACCTCCAGATCGCAGGCAGGGTTGTACTTGTTGATAGATTCCCGGACCTCCCGGATGGTTTCCAGCTGGCTGTCCAGAAAGGACTGGCCGCCGAAGCCGGGCTCCACAGTCATGACCAGGATCATGTCCACCTGTTCAATGTAGGGGAGGACTGCCCGGGCAGAGGTGATGGGACGCAGGGCGATGGCCTTTTTCACCCCGTTGGCCTCCATGGCGTCCAGAGCCTGCCGGATGTATTTGGGGCCGGCGGCCTCCAGGTGGACGGAAATAATATCCGCACCGGCCTTGCAGAATCGGTCGATGTAGCGGTGGGGATCGTCAATCATGAGATGCACATCCAAGGGCATCTTGGTACACCTGCGGATGGACTCCAGAACGGGAACACCATAGGTGATATTGGGCACAAAGGAGCCGTCCATGACATCGTAGTGGATCAGATCTCCGGAGGAGGCTCGATGAATTTCAGCAGAGATATTGGCCAAATCGGCGGAAAGAAGAGAGGGAGCAATTTGAATCATTGGAATCTCCTTAGTTTTATGTTGGTTCCTCAGCCGTCACGGCGGAGGGGCGGCGGCATAGTATGGATTACGGCGCTTCTGCGGGCTTGCAAGGGTCTGCTCCTGTCCCGGGTCCCTGAACAGACGGCGGCCTGCGGAGGGCTGTTTTAGATAGCCCGGCGGGCCGGAATGGTTCGCCGGGTATGAATTTGCGGTTAAGTATAGAAGTCAGCGGTCATAACCTCGTGGGCCTCATAGCCCTTTTCCTGAAGGGCCTTCAGGATGAACTGCTTGTGGCTGTGGCCAAAGGCCTCCAAGGTGACCCGCAGTTCCACGGCGTTCTGGCGGTTGATGGAGACAAACTGATTGTGCTCCAACTTGATGACGTTGCCCTTCTGCCGGGCGATGATCTGGGCCACGCTGACCAGCTCGCCGGGGCGGTCAGGCAGCTCCACAGAGAAGGTGAAGATGCGGCCCCGGTTGATGAGGCCGTGCTGGATCAGGGAAGACATGGTGATAACGTCCATATTTCCGCCGGAGAGGACCGAGACCACGTTCTGGTCCTTGCAGTCCAGGTGGTTTAGGGCGGCAATGGTGAGAAGGCCGGCGTTTTCCACAATCATCTTGTGCTTTTCGGTCATGTCCAGGAAGGCGTTCACCAGCTCCCCGTCGTCGATAGTAATTATGTCGTCAATGTTCTTCTGAATATAGGGGAACACCTTGTCGCCAGGGGTCCGGACTGCCACGCCGTCCGCAATGGTGTCCACGGTGGGCAGAGAGACGATATGCCCGGCTTCCAGACAGGCCTTCATGGAGGCGGCACCGGTGGGCTCCACGCCAATCACCTTCACATTGGGTTTCAGGAGCTTCGAGAGGGTGGCCACGCCGGAGGCCAATCCGCCGCCGCCGATGGGGACGAGAATGATGTCCACGTCCGGCAGGTCGGAGAAGATCTCATAGGCGATGGTGCCCTGACCGGTGACAACGGTCAGGTCATTGAAGGGGTGGACATAGGTCAAGCCCTGCTCCTTGCTGAGCTTCGCCGCCAGGGCGGCGGCATCATCGAAGGTGGACCCGTGCAGGATGATCTTTGCGCCGTAGTCCTTGGTATTGTTGACCTTTACCAGGGGTGTGGTGGTGGGCATGCAGATGGTGGCAGGGACACCAGCCTTCTGGGCGGCGTAGGCCACGCCCTGGGCGTGGTTGCCGGCGGAGGCGGTGATGAGCCCGGCGGCCTTCTGCTCCTGGGTCAGGGTGCTGATTTTGTAGTAAGCGCCGCGAATCTTGTAGGCACCGGTTACCTGCATGTTTTCCGGTTTCAGATAGATGAAATTTCCGGTGGCTTTGGACAGCGCGTGGGAATGGATCAGGTGGGTGTTGTTAATTACTCCCTTGAGCACATTGCGGGCGGCCTTGAAATCTTCCAGAGTCATCATAATGAATTAATACTTCCTTTAAGTTAAATACTTATAATATAAATTCATTTTAATCGTTCTCATGGCGAATGTCAACGTTTGCCCTGTGGATTCGCC
>CAYLVH010000018.1:0-27206 GCA_964387095.1 uncultured Oscillospiraceae bacterium | reverse complement strand
TTAATTGTAGTGGATATGCAGAATGATTTTGTAGACGGCGCCCTGGGCAGCAAGGCGGCTGCCGGCATTTTGCAGAAGGTGAAGGAGAAGGTTCAGGACTTTCAGGGCAGGGTGCTCTTCACAAGAGATACCCATGAGCCTAACTATCTGGAAACCCAGGAGAGGAGGAATCTCCCGGTGTGCCACTGCATCCGAGGCACGAAGGGCCGGGAGATTGTGGCCCCGTTGGAGGCGCTCCGCCGGGAGCCTGCCATTGACAAGCCCACCTTTGGCTCTCAGGCCCTGGGGGAGCTGCTCCAAAGGTACAATGCGGAGGAGCCCATCGGAAGTATCACCCTGGTGGGGGTGTGTACGGATATCTGTGTGATCTCCAATGCGCTGCTCATCAAGGCCTTCCTGCCTGAGGTGGAAATCGTGGTGGATGCGGCCTGCTGCGCGGGTGTGACTCCGGAGAGCCATCAAACCGCCCTGAACGCCATGAAGGCCTGCCAAATCAAGGTCATCAACGAATGAGCGAATGGATGGGTTTGGCGGCGGAG
Source organism: uncultured Oscillospiraceae bacterium (assembly GCA_964387095.1). Classification (GTDB taxonomy): domain Bacteria; phylum Bacillota; class Clostridia; order Oscillospirales; family Oscillospiraceae; genus JAJQBJ01. The sequence goes on along the minus strand of CAYLVH010000018.1, from coordinate 26,667 downwards.
GTGCCCGCTTCCTGCCTACCAAACTGCTGCCCTGGGTAGAATTTTCCTGATCCGCCAAAAAGCACACTTTTTTTGAAAAATTACATGAGAAAATGTGATGGAAGGGATCCGCAGGGCCTTTGATTTATGATATAATAAATCAGCAAATCAGCGAGGCCCCAAAAACAATGAAAGGATCTGAGCTTGTGAAAAAGGAGATTATCAGTCTAATCCTGGCCATTACAATGGTGGTTTCCCTGGGTTGCGTTGCCAACGCAGCAGAGACTAAAACCGCCACTGTGGCCGGTAGTCAGAATTATGCGAACACCGACGCCCGTGCCGGACAAACCGCTGATGGGAGTGAGGATGGCAACAGCATCCTTCAGGACGGTATTCAATACCTGATTGAAGACGGCCAGGCCAAGGTTTATTCCTGTGACGGGGATGCCGCTGGGGATATCACCATTCCTTCCAGTGTGAACAGCTGCCCTGTGACCGTGATTGCCGATGCTGCCTTTGCCGGCTGCGCGGAGATCACCAGCGTGTCCCTCCCGGATACGGTCTGTACCATTGGCGATGACGCATTCTCCGGCTGCTCCAAGCTGGCCACGGTCCGGATTCCCTCCGGCGTGGTCCATATCGGTGCGAATGCCTTTTCCGACACCCTCTGCTTTAGAATCGCATACAGCGATGGCGTTGTTTACCTGGACGGCTGGCTGCTGTATGTGGACGCCGATATTTCCGGCAGCTTTACTGTGAAAGAGGGCACCGTAGGCATTGCTGAAATGGCCGCCCGGAATTGCAGCAGTATCACCAGCGTCATCTTTCCCTCAAGCGTCAAGTACATCAATAACCAGGCCTTTGGCAGCTGCACCAGCTTGAAAAGCATTATTTTCCAGGGGGATGCCCCGGAGCTGGAGGATGACGTCTTCGCAGGTGTGACTGCAACCGTGAGCTATCCCACAGACAATGCCACCTGGGGCACAAGCACCCATCAGAATTACGGCGGAACGTTGGACTGGTCATCTCGCTTTGTGGATCTGCCTGCGAATGCCTGGTATACCGTTTACGCGCTTCAGGCGGCAGATCTGGGCCTGATGGGCGGCGTTGGCAATAACCTGTTCGCGCCCGCAGACACCACCACCCGTGCCATGTTTGTACAGATCCTATACGCTATGGAGGGGAAGCCCTCTGTGGGGACTGCCAATCCCTTTACGGATGCTCCCTCCAACCAGTGGTACGCCGATGCTGTCCAGTGGGCCTATGAGGAATCGGTCACCGGCGGGACCAGCTCCACCACCTTTAGCCCCAATCAAAACGTAACCCGTGAGCAGGTAGCGGTTTTCCTGTATGCCTACTATGGCCGCCCTGAAGTCACAGGGGACCTTTCCGGCTTCACCGATGCGGGTCAGGTGGACAGTTGGGCGGTGGAAGCCATGCTCTGGGCCACCCAGAACGGCATAATGGATGGCTATCTCAATGGAGATGGAACCTGGTCTCTGAACCCCCGGGGCAATGCCAACCGTGCCGAGACCGCAACCATGATGGTCGCATTCTACAACCTGGTCAATTCTTAGCATGTGGCTTTAAAAAAAGCCCAACAAGCCTGAACATGAAAGGATTTGAGATTGTGAAAAAGCAGCTTATCAGCCTGATACTGGCCGTTGCCATGGTGTTCTCCCTGGCTTGTACGGCAAACGCGGCGGTGTATACCACCGTCAACGTGACTGGTACCCGGAACTACACCTACGCGTTCCAGGTGTTGGACCTGGTAAACCAGGAGCGCGCCGAGGAGGGGTTAAGCCCCCTGACCATGGATACATCCCTGCTGGAAACGGCCATGCTCCGTGCTGCGGAGTGCTCCATCCTCTTTGACCATACCCGCCCGGACGGGACCCTCTGCTTTACCGCCAACAGCTTGATGTATGGCGAAAACATCGCCTATGGGTACACCTCCCCCACAGCTGTGATGGAGGGCTGGATGAATTCAGAGGGGCACCGTGCGAATATCCTGACGGAAGGGTATACCACCATTGGCATCGGCTGTGTCAATATTGGCGGCGTCTGGTATTGGGTTCAGAACTTCGGTTATTCCGGAAGCACCCAGGCCAATGCCTCCTCCTATTCTAATTCCTCCCACACCTGGGCGATTACGGTTTCAGATTCTATCGATGACTCCGATGAGGGGAGTTACTTTGTTGAGCAGGATAATCTGATCTATTTGATTGAGGATGATCAGGCAATCGTCTATCTCTGTGATGAGAATGCTACCGGTGCCATCACCATTCCCTCCACCGTGGGAAACCATCCTGTGACGGGGATTGACTACGCCGCCTTTGCCAATTGCACAGGGATCACCAGCGTGTCGATTCCCAGCTCGGTTGTCAGCATCGGTTACGACGCCTTTTATGGCTGCAGCAAGCTGACTTCGGTCAATATCCCCTCCGGCGTGACCTATATCGGCGTAAACGCCTTTTATGGAACTCCCTGCTTTGAGAGCCGGTACAGCAATGGCGTTATCTATATGGATAACTGGCTGCTGTATGTGGATGTCTCCCTGTCCGGCAGCCTGACTGTGAAAAGCGGCACCGTGGGCATTGCTGAAATGGCTGTCTCTGATTGTGCAGAGCTGACCAGCGTCACCATTCCCTCCGGTGTCAAGTATATCAATAACCAGGCCTTTGCCGACTGCACCAGCCTGAATAGTGTTATCTTCCAGGGCGATGCCCCGGTGATGGAGGAGGATGCGTTCACCAACGTCACTGCAACCGTGGGCTATCCTTCCCAAAACACCACCTGGAATGGGAGCACCAAGTTGAATTATGGCGGCAGCCTGACCTGGTCTGGCCTGCGTTTCGTGGATCTGCCTGACACCGCATGGTATACCACCTATGCAAACCAGGCAGCGGATCTGGGCCTGATGGACGGCATTGGCAACAACTTGTTCTCCCCCTCAGGGACAACCACCCGTGCCATGTTCGTGCAGATTCTGTACGCAATGGCGGGCAAGCCCTCTGTGGGCGCCGGCAATCCCTTCAAGGATGTTTCCTCCGCCCAGTGGTACGCCGATGCTGTCCAGTGGGCCTATGAGGAATCGGTCACCGACGGCATCAGCGCCACCGCCTTCGGTCCCAATCAGAACGTAACCCGTGAGCAGGTAGCAGTTTTCCTGTACGCCTATTATGGCCGTCCCGAGGTGAACGGCGATCTGTCCGGCTTTATCGATGCGGATCAGGTGCATAGCTGGGCGGAGACTGCCGTGATCTGGGCCACTCAGAACGGCATTATCGATGGCTCCCTGAACCAAGACGGAACCCTGTCCCTGAACCCCCGGGGCAACGCCACCCGGGCGGAAACCGCAACCATGATGGTGGGTTTCTATAACCTGATCAATTCCTAAGCGACCAACATAAAACAGCTGAGCGCGCCGGGAAACCGGCGCGCTCATTTTATACGTTGGAACGGGACGTTTCCGGCAACTTGGCATATTCCTCATAGCTCATCAGGCTGTTTAAAACCTGGAGCAGGGCATTGGTGCTGAGATGCTCAGGCAGGCCCAGGCGCGCCTCCAGCGCCCTGCGTCTTTCCCGGCTTCCGGAGCCGCCTGTCAGGCCGTCCCGAAAGAGGTCAGCCTTGGTGATGGGCCGTGAGGGGATCGGGGAGCCGGGCTTTTCATCCAAAATTGTGGCCCCGGCCCGGCGGAGGGCGGCCTCCAAAATTTCCGGCCGCATCCCCTCCACCCCCAGCTTACCCTCCTTGCCGGGGCGGGCTTTCCGCCTCTCCTTGCCGTAGAGGTCGGGGATGTAAGCGTGCTTCACCTGCGCCGGAGGAATCGCGCCTTTCAGGAAGTTCCGGATGACAAAGCCGGCCCCGTCGCTGTCCGTCAGGACGATCAGCCCCCGGCGCTGGGCCAGTAGGCGGAGCATATTCAGCCGGTCCTTCTCCTTGAATACCTGGAACCCGCAAGTCTCCACGATCACCGTGTCCACCAGCTGGGACAGGGCGTTTTTGTCGTACCGGCCCTCTACCACAATGGCCTCCTTGATTTTTAGCATAGGTGGGCGACCTCCGCAAGGCGGGCCAGCAGCTCGGTCAAAAGCGCCTCGCCCTCATTGTAGCTCAGCTTCAATTGCCTGTCCGTGTCCCCCACCAGCAGCACCGCCTGGCGGTACCAGTCCCGGGGGAAGCGTTTGGCGTTGCGCATCAGCTTTTCCGCAGACCAGCTTTGCTTCATGCCCCAGATGTCAATGAGCCAATTCACGTCCTTATTCTGCTCCACAGCCAGCCGGGCGGTGTAAAGCTGCCGCACTTGACGGCCCAGGGCACCCAGGATCATAGGGAGGGGCTGCTGCATGGCAAACAGGTCGGAGAGAATCTCCGCAGCCTTGTTGAAGTCCCCGCCTGCGATGGCGTCGGTCATCTTGAAGGCCACGGCATCCAGCACCGGGTCACAGACCGCATCAATATCCCCTTGGGTAATGGCGGCGCCTTTGGCATAGGCGCCGATCTTTTCAATTTCGGCGGACAGGCCGGTCATCAGGCCTCCGCAGACGAAAATCAGATATTCCGCCTGGGTGCGGCCTATGTCCTTGCCCAGGGCCTTGAACCGGCGCTGAATCCAGTTCACCAGATCGCTGGTGCCCTGGCGGCTGAACTCCACCAGGGCGTTGTTGGCCTTTACATACTTGCCCAGGTCGCCCTTGATGGTGCGCTTGTCAATGTTAATCAGGTCGTAGACAAAGACCACGCAGACGTAGTCCGGCAGGGAGGTCAGCAAGCCGGTGAATTTTTTCAGAGTGTCCGCATTGGACTTGAATACATCGAAATCGTTGACCTGAACCATGGAGTGCTGGCTCATCATGGGCAGACAGTCTATGGCGTCGGAGAGGGAGTCCGGGTCACACTCCTTGCCGTCTAAGGTGTGAAGGTTAAAGTCCTCCAACCCGGCGGGGATCAGCAGTTCCTTCAGCTTGTTCAGATAGTAGTCACGGAGATAGTCCTCCTCCCCGAAGAAGAAGTAAAGGGGACCGGGGGTTCTGGCAGTGATATCTGCTTTCAGCTGCTGATAGGCAGCGTCTGTTTTGGATTTTGACGAAGTTTTCTTAGGTGGCATAACCAGACCTCCGGGTGGGTAGTATAATTGTTCTGAACCTATATTATATCATAAGAAAAGACAAAGGACAACGGCTTTCTTGCGGAACGGACAGGGCCACCGCTTCCGGAGAAGCGGTGGCCTGGCTATCTTATTACATCTCAAAAGGGTGCTAGGGTGCTGCACACAATACCTGCTGCATGATGATCAGCCTCTGGCTGTGAAACTAGGAAATTTTTCGGGTTCAACTCAATTGCATCATTACTTCCGATAGTTGTCAATATGTTCAGAGCTTGTCGATCAAGTCGACAAGCTCTCTCGAAAATGCAAGCATTTTCTCGAATCACGCCCTGCCGCAGCGCACGCTAACGCGCAGGTTTGCAGGGCGAGAAGTGAATTTTTCCAGGCACATGCCCTGAAAAAAATCAAGATTTTACTTTATTCCGTCAGCAAGCTGACGGAACTCTGCCGAGGGCTTGCAAGTTCTTATCTGGGTAGCTCGTTTTTCGACAGACTGTCAATATGTTTATTATTAAGTTTTTATAACAATCAATTTTTGCGATTTTACCCAAAAACAAGGGCGAACGTGAATTGTCGTTTCCCATTCCCTCCGGAGTTGTCTCTCCGGTGACGGGTGTTATCCGAAAATAAACCGTTTTATGCCCTTGCCGGGGGCGTTTCAATTTTAACAGTAGATTTTTGGAATAGAATGTGATATGATAAATAAGTATTGCTATGGAAAGACGGCCCTGTGGCCGCAAGATCGCAAGATAGAGTGTGAAAGCTACGGAGGGAAACATATGAATTTATTTGAGTCCATTATTCTGGGCCTGGTGCAGGGGGTGGCGGAGTTCCTGCCTATCTCCAGCTCGGGACATTTGGCGCTGCTGCAAAATCTGTTCCAGATTCAGGCGCCGGACTTCTATGACGTGCTGCTTCATTTTGGAACGCTGATTGCGGTTTGCATTTATTATTGGCATGATATCGTGGCCATGGTCCTGGAGTTTTTCCGGGGATGCCGGGCCATTGTGGTTCCCGCTTACCGGGAGGAGACTGTGCCCCCGGCCCGGAGGCTGGTGCTGCTGGTGGTCCTGGGCACGCTGCCACTGATTCTCATCCTGCCGTTCAAGGACAGAATTGAGGCCTGCGGCAGCAGCAATCTCTTCATCGGCTTCATGCTCCTCATCACCGGCGTGGTGCTTTTTGTGGCCGACCGCCTGGCCAAGGGAAGAAAGACGGAGAAGTCTGCCACCATGGTGGACGCGCTACTGGTGGGCTGTGCCCAGGCGATTGCGACCCTGCCTGGCATCTCCCGCTCCGGCGCCACCATTGCCGCGGGCCTGACCAGAGGCTATAAGAGGGAATTCGCCGTGCGCTTCTCCTTTCTGCTCTCCCTGCCCGCCGTGTTGGGCGCAAACCTGCTGAGTCTCATTGACATCATCAAAGACGGCACCGATCTTTCTCAGATTCCGATTTATCTGGTGGGGGTTGTGGTAGCCGGCGTGGTGGGCTTCTTGAGCCTGCGCCTGCTGGATGTCATTGCGAAGAAGGGCAAATTTGGCAATTTTTCCTATTACTGCTGGGGCGCAGGCATTGTGGCCCTGATCTGCGGAATCGTCCTGTAGGAGGGCCTTGCGTTACATTTCGATTAGGAGGAACCTATGGCGGAACAAAAGAAGAAAAGTACCAATGCCGGCAAAGGAACTGTGGGAAGCCAGAAGAAATCCACAACCAAAAAGTCCACATCCGGGAACAGCCAGAGCCGGTCCGCCTCCGGCAGCGCCAAGCAGAAAGCCCGTCAGCGGGAGAATCAGATTGCCACCCGCCGGATGTATGCCGGGCTGTGCTGCTTTATCCTGGCGTTATTTGGAATCCTTGGCTACTTTAATACAGAAGCCATCGTGCTCAACTGGTGTAGAAAACTGTTCTGCGGCCTTATCGGCGTGGGCTACTGGGTGCTGCCCTTGGCCTTGATCGGCGCAGGCATTTTCCTGTTCCAAACCCGCAAGAAGCCCTTCCTGGGCCGGGTGATCTGCACCTTGCTGGTGCCCGCCCTGATCGGCGGTCTGCATCATGTTGTTTGGGCCACTGACGCCTATCCCGACGGATTTGTGGAGACAGTTAAGCTGCTGTGGAGCGACGGACAATATATGGTGGCGGGCGGGGCGTTCAGCGGCCTGATTACCCTGTGGCTGTGCCGGCTGATTTCCCGGGTGGGGGCCTTTCTCATTCTGCTGCTCATTCTGGTACTTCTGATTATGAAGATCTGTAAATGCTCTCTGGGCGACATTTCCAACCTGATCCGGACAAAGTATGCCAAGGCCGCTGAGCGGGCGGCGCAACGCAGAGAGGAGCGGTTGGAAGAGGAGGACTGGGAGGAGGACGAGCTTGACAGCTACCCCCAGGAGGAACCGGAGGAGCAACCGGCTTCCAACGATCCGGGAATCCCGGATGCCCTCCAGGGCATTCTCAGCAGCAGGCGTGTCAAGACGGAGAAACCTGAAAATCATAAGAAATCTGAAAAGGGCGCCGCCCCTTTGGAGAAACCTGAAATTCCCATTTTTGATCCGGAGGAGCCTGTGGAGCCCCTGCCCCAGGTGGCGGCTTTTACCTGGAACGATGATGACGAGGATGAGGTCCCCGCGCCTGTTTCCAGAAAGACGCCCACCCCTGTGCTGGATGAGGACGAACCCATAGACTTTGTGGACTCCGGCGCCATCGGCGTGGCTGCCCGCAAGACCAGTCAGGAGCTGCTTCAGGCCAGTGAGGAGGGGGAGAGTGAGCTAATCCTGCCTGATAAGGGCGTGAAGGTCACCCGTGAGCCGGCGGTGAAGAAGGTCACCGGCAAGGAGGCCGCCGTGGCCCAGAAGGTTGTGGCCCGGCAGATCGCGGAAAATCAGGCGGTGGAGCAGGAAACCTACCAGTATCCCACCCCCGATCTGCTGGAAAAGCCCAAGACAGCCAGCAACGCAGGCATCAAGGAGGAGATGGCCTCCACGGAGGCCATCCTGGTGGATACCATTGAGTCCTTTGGCATCAATGTCCACTTGAAGGATGTGACCCGCGGTCCCACGGTGGCCCGGTTTGAGATGGAGCTTGACCGGGGCATTAAGCTGAGCAAGCTGACCAATCTGGCTGACGATATTGCCCTGTCCCTGGGGGTTTCCGGGGTGCGCATCGCGCCGGTGCTGGATAAGCCCAGTATGGTTGGCATTGAGGTGCCCAACCGCAAGGTGACCCCTGTGCCCATCCGCTCCGTGCTGGAGACGGATGCCTTCCGCCATGCCAAGAGTAAGCTGTCCTTCGCCCTGGGCAAGGATATCAGCGGCACCTGCATCATCGGGGATATCAGCAAGATGCCCCATCTGATGATCGCAGGCACCACCGGCTCCGGTAAGTCAGTTTGTATCAACTCCCTACTGATTTCGCTGATCTATAAGGCCTCCCCCAAGGATGTGCGCCTGATTCTGGTGGACCCCAAGAAGGTGGAGCTGGGGGTTTACAATGAGATCCCCCACTTGCTGATCCCTGTGGTCACCGAGGCGAAGAAGGCCGCCGGCGCCCTGCAGTGGGCGGTCCTGGAGATGTCCCGCCGCTATTCTGAGATTGCGGATGCTGGCGTGAGAAAGCTCAGCGAGTACAACAAGCTGGCGGAGCGGGACCCGGATCGGGAGCCGATGCCCTCCATTGTCATTGTCATTGACGAGCTGGCTGACCTGATGATGGTGGTCGGCAAGGAGGTGGAGGAATCCATCTGCCGCATCGCCCAGTTGGGCCGGGCCGCCGGCATGCACCTGGTGGTGGCAACTCAGCGCCCCTCGGCTGACGTCATCACCGGCCTGATGAAGTCCAACATTCCCTCCCGCATCGCCTTTGCCGTGGCCTCTGCCATTGAGTCCCGTATTATCCTGGACACCGCCGGCGCGGAGAAGCTGGTGGGGAAGGGGGATATGCTCTATCATCCCATCGGCTCCAATAAGGCCCTGCGCGTCCAGGGCTGTATGATCAGCGATGAGGAGGTGGCCGCAGTGGTGGATTTTGTGAAGCAAAATTCCACCGCCCAGTACGACAACGATATCACCCAGTCTGTGAACCAAGCCGCCGCCAACGCCGGAACTAAGTCTGGGAAGGGGAGTGCCTCCTCTGAGGGCGGGGACTATGATGAGTTGATCCCTGATGCCGTGGATGTGATTCTGGAAATCGGACAGGCCTCGGTCTCCATGCTCCAGCGGAAGCTGAAGCTGGGCTATGCCCGGGCCGCCCGGCTGATGGATCAGATGGAGGAGCTGGGTTATGTCGGCCCCTTCGAGGGCAGCAAGCCCCGCCAGCTGAAGATCACCAAGGAGGAGTGGGCCGTGAAACGGGCGGAGCTGTACGGCGCCAACCCCCGGCAGACGGAGCTTGATATGAATCAGGCCGCCATGGCTGATGACCTGAATGAGCCAGAGGATGTTGATCTGGACAGCGAGCCGGAGGATTTGGAATTTCTGGCTGTGGAGTTCCGGGACGATGGCGGAGCTGATGATCTGGATCTTTAAAAAACCAATATTTTCCGAATGAATTTTGCCCGGATGCACATTATAATTGTACATCCGGGCATTTTCGCGATTTCTTTGGCGATTACAGGAAGTTGACGACCTGTGTATGCAAGGAAGACTTTTGCGGATTGAAATAATTTCGTCCCTTTCCAAGTCAGAAACCGGAAAGGCCGCGTTTTTCGGCAAAGCGATTTTTTTCCCGAGAGAAAAGTGGCGGTGCAGTCACCCTTTGGCAGCGGCGGGTTTCGTTATTTTTCCCCGAACTGCGGCATATTAACTCTGCGTGAAGGCGCAGAGAGGGGGAAATCAATGAACGAGCGGGAGCAGAAGAACCGGACGGCGGTATTTTTTGCCGTCTGGGCGGCTGTAATTTTTTTGATATCCATGGTGTGCGGCGGAATTTTGACCGCCGGGGCCAGGGCGACGGCGCCCTGCGTGGCCCGGGAGTCCCGGATGGTGATTCCGGTGGGCAAAGCCGTGGGGATGAAGCTGTTTTCCAGGGGCGTCTTGGTGGTGGGGCTGTCCCAGGTGGAGACGGAGGACGGCGTAGTCATGCCGGCGCAGGAGTGCGGTCTGCGCACGGGTGATATCATAACAGAGATCAACGAGGAAATGGTGGACAATATTGACCAGGTTTCCGGGCTGCTGCAGGAGCTGAAGGGGGCAGAGATGGCTTTACAGGTGCTGCGGGATGGCAAGGCGTTGGAACTGTCCGGGGAAGCGGTGCAGTGCAGCACGGACGGCAGCTATAAATTCGGGGCCTGGCTCCGGGACTCCATGGCGGGCATCGGCACTGTCACCTGGTATGACCCGGAGACGAAAACCTTTGCTGCTTTGGGACATGGCATCAGTGACCTGGATACCGGCCTGCTGATGCCCATTAAGTCCGGCGGCATTATGGCTGCTACAGTGACCGGCGTGGAACGGGGGGAGAACGGTTCTCCTGGACAGCTCCACGGCGGCTTTGATTTGGAGCACGACCTGGGTACCTTAAATGTGAACTCGGATTGCGGAGTGTTCGGCACAGTGGAGGAAAACCCCTGGGGCGGTCAGCCCATGCCGGTGGCCAGCCGAAGTGAGGTAAAAGTGGGCTCAGCCCGGATCCTGGCCAACGTGGAGGGGGATCAGGTGGAGACCTTCGAAGTGGAGATCGAGCGAATCTATCCCCAGGCGTTCAGCCAGGGGCGGGATCTCATGGTGCGGGTTACCGATGAGCAGCTGTTGAACATCACCGGGGGAATTGTGCAGGGGATGAGCGGTTCTCCCATTCTGCAAAATGGCAAGGTGGTAGGCGCAGTGACCCACGTTTTGATCAATGATCCCACCAGAGGATACGGCATTTTGGCGGAGAACATGCTGGAGATGGCGGAGTAACTGGCATCACCCATTCGGTAGATCTGAATGGGTGATTTACATAACCCCTAACGTAAAGGGATAGAAAATTGAAATAAGCTAGAAATCCCTTCCTTCTCGCGCTGATTCCCCCCATTCTGTGTTCATTGTTCTGCAATTTTTGCCTGTGGTGAACACACGGCCCCTTCTGACCCTGGGGTTCCCCATCAATATGTATGTCCGGCTTCAACTCCTGAGCTTCAGCGGTGTTCGGTAGTTCAAACGCGGAAATTGATCTGCTGATTGTCCTCTATACGGTCATCGTGGGTCCTATTGGGGAGGAATTGGCCTTTCGTGGAATCTCCCTTTGGTGTGATATAAAAAAGTTATCAACTAATTTTCAGGGATTCCATAATAAAGATCAAGTCAGCAGATACACTGAAAGAAATGTATCGAGGAGCGCTACAGGATGCGAAAGATGAGGAACTAGAGATGAGAAAGTGCAGAATTCTGATTGTTGAGGATGATCCCATCATTCTTGATGATATTTTAACTCTCATTCGACTGGGAAGTGGAAGGCTACGCCGTACAGACCGCCATACATGGGGAAGCTCGGACTTCAGAAATTCATTGAATTTCAGCCCATGGTAGTTGTGGCAGATATCAGAATGCCCACTATGGGCGGGCCGGAAATGATCGCGGAAATACAGAAGAGAAATCCGTATGTGCAGTATCTGATTATGAGTGCATACGGTGACTTTGATTACCCAAGGCAGGCCCTGCAAATGGGTGTTGCGGACTATATTCTGAAAACAGACATCTGCTTGAGAACATTTGCGGAGGCCGTGGGTTTCAGCGCCAACCATCTCAGTGCGAAGCTTCGTCAGGAACCGGGCATAACAGTGAATGATTATCTGGCTCAGATAAGGATTGACCAGTCCAGATGCCTGTTGAAAAGCGGCAGGTACAAGGTTTATGAGATTGCAGAAATGGTTGGCTATCGCAATGTCACCTATTTCAGTTCGGTGTTCCATCAGAAAACCGGTCTGACACCCAACCGTCATGCAGGAGAGGTCTGACCATGAAGCAGTATATCTCCACTAAAATTATTCGAAAGCTCATCTGTGGCGTTGTAGCCGCAGCACTTCTGAGCTTTCTGGCAATGTCAGTAATCTCCTATCAGATGGTCTGGCCAAAACTGGAAAAGAATGCGGTCGGAAACGCAGGAAATATAAGTGAGGAAATTTCACGCTGGATTGGGCAGGTTTTTGCCGGTATGTCGGACTATGCGGAGTACATGACCGGAGATATCAATCCGGAACGCGCATTGGACAGCTATCACGAGGATCCCTCCGAACAACGCAAGGATGGCGTTTACACCCCACACGAAAAGGGCATTTTCAACGGCGATGAGAAAGGCAACTTCAATGCTTCTGCAAATCTGACCCGTGCCGAGGCCGTTACCGCCCTGCTGGCCCTGAAGGGTGTTGAGGTCAATATGGACGCCACCATCTCCGGCTTCTCTGATGCTGACGGCCATTGGTACACCCCCTATGTGGCAGCGGCCAAGGCAGCAGGTATCACCGCAGGTTATGAGGACAACACCTTCAAGCCTGACGCAGCTGTCACCCGCGAAGAGTTTGTCACCATGATTCTGGCCGCCAAGGGGATCCCCGCCAATGTATTGGCGTTTCAAAGGCTATTTAGCAAATGAGTAAAATGCAAGAAATAAGCCGGGAAATGCAGCAAATTTAAGCTTCACCCACTTGGAACTTCCACGATGAGTTAGCTCCGTTAATGGAGATCAGACGGATTGACAGGGAGGTTCCTGCGGATTCAAAAAGGGGGATAAAAATTGAAACAAGCCGGAAATCCCTTGCTTGTGACATAGCCAAATGCTATAATGTTGGTATCCCGCAGGGATGTGGGTGGCTTTCCCGGAAAAGCAAACAGTTCCGGAGAAGGCTTCATATAGGAAGCAATCGGTGCCTCTGATGCGTCGCGAAGGCGTAGGCTGGAGGGTAAAAGGGAAGCAGGTGCAAGTCCTGCACGATCTCGTCACTGTGATTGGGGAATGAAGGGGCGACATGCCACTGGCTCCGGCTGGGAAGGTGCCTCTTCGTATTGATCCATAAGCCAGGAAACCTGCCGCTTTGCTGGTACAGGAATGATTATTCCGGATCACGAGTTCTTGGTCGTACCGGTTCAGACTCTGTCTTGGGGCAGAGTCTATTTGATGTTGCCTTTTACTCGCCGGTAAAGGGCAATTTTTTGCCCTCCGGCGGAGGTCATCGGGGAGCGGGCCTTTGAACCGGTGAGCCGGCAGGCCCTGGACAGGGCCGTTCAGCGGCTGAAGAAATGCCGCAGGCTGATCTGCTGTCCCCGCAGCTTCGGCACCATGAATGAGAACAACCGAAAGCTGCCGGAGATCGCGGGAGAGAACAACATTCCCATTGAATTTGCTTTACAAAAACCAGAAGGCCAGACCCAGCTGCCCATCATCGGCGGCTGGATTCGGCCTTTTTGCAATATCTAGTTGACAGGTTTTCCCTTCTCTGCTATACTAATTAAAATGTCTTAAATGAGACACTTTTGGAGGTGAGCCACATGCTTTCCCAGGGGGAACAGGAGGTTTTGCGGGGCACGTTCCTCTTTCATGGTTATTCAGAGGAGGAGGTTGCCGCCCTTTCCCGAGGGCTGAACTTCGTCTGCATGGACTTTCAAAAGGGAGAGCAGATCTTCTCGCCGGAGTCCTTCCGGAAGGAGCTGGGTATTATCCTCAGGGGGAAGGTGCAGGTGACAAAGGGCATCGGAGAGCTGGTGGTCAGCAATCTAACCACCGGAGATCTGTTTGGCGCGGCGGCCATCTTCAATGAGGAGCAGTCGTACGTCTCCACCCTGACCGCCAAGAGCCCCTGCCGGGTGCTGTTTATCCCCCAAAAGGAGCTGCGGCTCCTGCTGGACCGGGAGGAGCTGGCCCGCTGGAACTACATCCGTTATCTGTCTGGCCGGATCCGCTTTCTCTCTGGCAAGGTGGACCATTTGATCCGGAGTACCGGAGAGAAGAAGCTGGCCTCCTACCTGCTGCACCAGATGGGAGAGGGAGGATCCCTCCGCCTGGACTGTTCCATGACCGAGCTTGCCGCCCGGCTGAACATCAGCAGAGCCTCCCTCTATCGGGAGCTGAACAAGCTGGAGGAGCAGGGGTACCTCCTTCGGAACGGAAAAAAGATAACCATATTAGATCCCGGGCAGCTGGCCCGGCAATAAGAAGGGAGAAGGATTATGAAAAAGTTATTTGCTTTGTTGGTGAGCCTGACCATGGTTTTGGCCATCAGCGGCTGCGGCGCCTCTCAGCAGACGACTGCTGAAACCGAGACCCCCAGTGTGGAGGAGACGGCTTCCTCCGGGGAAACCCAGACCGCAGAGGAGAGCACCACTGTCGAGTCCGAGCCCATCCGGGAGACGGAGACGGCCTTTGAGGGAACCGAGATCAATATCGCCGTCCTGTCTGGCCCCACCGGCATCGGCGCCGTGAGCCTGATGGAGGCCAATGACAACGGGGAGACGGTCAATACCTACAACTTCACCGTGGCGGCCGCCAACGACGACGTGGTTGCCGGGTTAAGCTCCGGGGAGTTTGATATTGCCGCCGTGGCAACCAACGTGGCCGCCAATCTGTATAATAAGACCAACGGCGGGGTTCAGATCTGCGCCTTGAATACGTATGGTGTGCTCTATATCCTGGAGAACGGAGATTCGGTTCAAAGCTTTGCTGACCTGAAGGGCCGCACCATCTACGCCACCGGCCAGGGGGCGAACCCGGAGTATGTCCTGGAGTACCTGCTGACAGAGAATGGTTTGTCCTACAGCACCGACGGCTCCGAAGCGGATGTGGTCATTGAGTTCATGGAATCGGACGTCCTGGTGACTGGTATGGCCTCTGGGGAGTATGATCTGTGCATGCTGCCCGTGCCTGCTGTCACCAGCGTGGAGCTTCAGAATGCCGATGTCCGCACCGCCCTGAACCTGACGGACGAGTGGAATGCCGTCACCGACGAGGGCGTCCTCACCATGGGCTGCATCGTGGTGCGCACGGAGTTTGCCCGGGAGAATCCCCGGGCTGTGGCCGCCTTCCTGACTGAGTACGCGGACTCCATCGCCTCCGTCCAGGAGGATGTGGACCATGCTGCCGAGCTCTGTGAGACCTACGGCATCGTGGCGCAGGCCGCTGTGGCCGCCAAGGCCATCCCGGACTGCAACCTGTGCTGTGTCGTGGGCGCGGATATCCAGCCTGCCATCGAGCCCTATTTTACCGTCCTGTTCAATGCAAATCCTGATTCCATCGGAGGTGCCGTCCCCGATGAAGCCATCTACTTCATTTCCTGAATCTAAGCTCATGAAGCTCCTGCTGCCGGTTTGCTTCTGGCTGGCGGTGTGGTGGGGGATCTCTGTCTGGGTGGGGCAGGAGCTGCTGCTGCCTTCCCCCGGGGCAGTGATCCGCCGGCTGGGCCAGCTGGCGCTGACCCCTCTGTTCTGGCGGAGCACCGGCCTGAGCCTGGTCCGCATCTTCTGCGGCGCGGCGGCGGGAGCAGGGCTGGGCGTCTTGCTGGCGGTGCTGACCTGTCAGGTGAAGGTGCTGGACTGGATCTTTTCCCCGGCCATCCGGGTGGTTCGGGCCGTGCCGGTGGCCAGTTTTATCATCCTGGTGCTGCTGTGGGTGAAGACCGGCCGGGTGCCGGGGGTGGTATCCGCCTTGATGGTGTTGCCGGTGCTCTGGGAGAACGTCAGCGAGGGAATCCGGAATACGGACCCCCAGCTGCTGGAGCTGGGCAGAGCCTATCAATTTGGCCCCTGGAAAACCCTGCGGTACATTTATTATCCTGGCGTTAAGCCCTATGCCGTCTCCGGCATCTGTACTGCCGTCGGTTTGGCCTGGAAATCCGGCGTGGCGGCGGAGGTTCTGTGCCTGCCTAAGGCGGCCATCGGCACCCAGGTCTACTATTCCAAAATCTACCTGGAAAGCCCCTCCCTGTTCGCCTGGACCATCGTGGTGATTCTCCTGTCCATGGGCCTGGAGCAGGTCATCCGCCGTGTCCTGAAGGGAGGGGAGAAGCTGTGATCTTCCGTGATTGTACCTTTTCCTACGGGGAAAAGCGGATTTTAGACCATTTTACCTTGGAGCTTCCTGACAGGGGGATCACAGCCCTGTCCGGTCCCTCCGGCTGCGGCAAGACCACTTTGCTTCGGCTGCTGGCGGGCGTGGAGCAATTGGATAGCGGGGACCTGGAGGCGCCAGCCCCTGGGGACTGCGGGATGCTCTTCCAGGAGAACCGCCTGCTGCCTGGCCTAACCGCTATGGAGCAGCTGCGGCCCGTGCTGCCCAGGGGGGCAAGTCCTCTGCCTTATCTGATAGCCGTGGGCTTGGAAGGGGAGGAGAACACCCTTCCAGCGGCTCTGTCTGGGGGGATGCGGCGCCGTCTGGCCATCGCCCGGCTGCTGGCCTATGGGGAGACAAAATCCCTCCTCCTACTGGATGAGCCATTTACCGGAATCGACGCTCCCCGGGCAGCCGGAATTATGGAATGGATCCGGGAAAAGGGCCGCCCGGTGATTATGGCCGCCCACGATGCGGAGTCTCTGGCCCTGGCGGATCAGGTAATTGCTCTGGATGGGCCGCCCTTAAACATCATAAATTAACCAAAGGCGATGCCGGGAACAAGGTTCCGGCATCGCCCCTTTTATACCTGCTCCAAGGGAGCTGAATTTACAAATTGGAAACGTTTCACATTCTTGCACCCTATTGCGTTCCTGCAAACTAGTGTGCTATAATTTATACGTTGTTGTGAGTGAACTGTGAGAGAAAAAGTTTATGTACAGAAAGGAAGGAATTCGCCTGTGAGCAGACTGAGTATTACGGTAGCTAGCAGGGCTCAGACCGTAGTGGAGGGGCTATATAAGGATATGGAACGCCGTATCCAGGCCTCACCGCCCGGCATCTGTCCTGTGGATCTGACGGCTGCGTTTGTGAGAATGTGTCAGACTCAGAGCTGTGGAAAATGTACCCCCTGCCGTGTGGGCCTGGAGAAGTTGAGTGAGCTGCTGGATGATGTTCTGGAGGGCAAAGCCACAATGAAAACCCTGGAGACCATCCGGGTAACGGCACGATCCATTGCCAACTCCGCCGACTGCGCCATTGGCGCGGAGGCGGCAAAAATGGTGCTGAAGGGGCTGGATGGCTTCTATGAGGACTACGTCTCCCATGTGGAGAAGGGAGGCTGCACCGCGAAAATCGAGCTATCCATACCCTGCGTGGCGGAATGCCCTGCCAACGTGGATATTCCCGGCTATATCGCCCTGGTGGGGGCAAAGCGCTATGCGGATGCCGTCCGGCTGATCCGCAAGGACAATCCATTCCCCGTGACCTGCGCGCTGATCTGCGAGCATCCCTGCGAGAATCGCTGCCGCCGCACCATACTGGATGCGCCTATCAATATCCGGGGGATGAAGCGCGCCGCTGTGGATGGGGCCGGCAAAGTACCTGCGCCGGCCTGTATGCCCCCGACGGGCAAGACGGTTGCTGTCATTGGCGGCGGCCCCTCTGGTCTGACGGCCGCCTACTATTTACAGTTGATGGGGCATCAGGTCACTGTTTTTGAGCAGAGGGCGCACCTGGGCGGCATGCTCCGTTACGGCATCCCCGCCTATCGCCTGCCCCGCGCCCGTCTGGATGAGGATATCGACAACATCCTCTCCACCGGCGTCCAGGTCTATCTGTCCGCCCGGGTGGGCAGCGGTGAGAATGAGGTTTCCATGGGGCGCTTGCGTGAGAAGTTTGACGCGGTTTACATCTCCATCGGCGCCCATAAGGATAAGAAGGTGGGTATCGAGGGCGAGGACGCCAAGGGCGTCGTCTCCGCCGTGGAGATGCTGGGCCGGATCGGGGACGGCAACTATCCGGACTTCCATGGCAAGAAGGTCTGCGTCATTGGCGGCGGCAATGTGGCCATGGACTGCACCCGTTCCGCCATCCGTGCCGGCGCAGAGAAGGTCACCTGCGTGTACCGCCGCCGCATCGAGGATATGACCGCGCTTCCCGACGAGATTCAGGGTGCCCAGGCAGAGGGCGCTGAGATCGCGGAGCTGCACGCACCGCTGCGCATTGAGACCAATGAGAACAACGAGGTAGTCGCCCTGTGGACAGAGCCCAAGCAGATCGGCATCATCCGGGGCGGACGTCCCTCTCCCGTGGACTCTGGTAAGGAGGACGAGCGGATTCCCTGCGACATTGTTGTGGTTGCCATTGGCCAGGCCATCGATGCCAGCTATTTTGCGGAGCAGGGTCTGCCCATCAAGAAGGACACCTTCGCCGCCCAGCAGTGGACAGCCATCGAGGGCAACGAGGGCGTATTCGCCGGTGGTGACTGCGTCACTGGTCCCAAGACCGCCATCCGCGCCATTGCTGCGGGCAAGGTCGCTGCCGCCAATATTGACAATTACCTGGGCTATGACCATAAGATCACCGTGGATGTGGAGATTCCTGACCCGAATCTGAGTGATCGTCCCTATTGTGGCCGGGTGAATCTGGAGGAACGTCCTGCTGCGGAGCGGAAGAAGGACTTCAACCTGATGGAATTGCCGATTACAGAACAGGCCTCCTGCCAGGAGGCAGGCCGCTGCCTGCGCTGTGACCACTTCGGCTGTGGTATCTTTAAAGGAGGTCGTAAGAGCGAATGGTAAGCTTAAAGATCAATAATATGCCCATCCAGGTTCCGGAGGGAACCACCATTCTGGATGCGACCAAGCAGGTGGGCATCGAGATTCCCACCCTGTGTTACTTAAAGGGCATCAATGAGATCGCCGCCTGCCGGGTCTGCGTGGTGGAGATCAAGGGCATTGAAAAGCTGGTCACCTCCTGCAACAACGTGGTTTCCGAAGGCATGGAGGTCTATACTAACACCCCCAAGGTCCGGGAGGCCCGCCGCACCAATATCGAGCTGCTGCTGAGCCAGCACCGCATCAACTGTCCCACCTGCGGCAGCAATAATATCTGTCAGCTCCAGCATATCGCCACCATGATGAACATGGACGACACCATGAATTATCATCATGTCTATCAGTCCAATGTCCCCGAGGATTTCCCCATCCAGAGGGACGAATCCAAATGCGTCAAGTGCTATCGCTGCGTCTCCTTCTGCGAAAAGGTGCAGACTCTGGGCATCTGGGATGTGGTCAACACCGGCACCCGCACCAATGTGGGGGTCTCTGGCAACCGGAAGATCACCGAGGCGGACTGCACCGCCTGCGGTCAGTGCATCACCCACTGTCCCGTCAATGCCCTCCACGTCCGGGACGATACCAAGAAGATGTGGGGCGTGGGTGGCGTGCTGGAGGACCCCGAGAAAATCACCGTGGTCCAGGTGGCGCCCGCTGTCCGGGCTGCCTGGGGGGAGTTCTTCAACCTGTCCCCGGAGGTTGCCAACGAGAAGCGCATGGTCTCTGCTCTGAAAGCCCTGGGCTTTGACTATGTGTTTGACACCAATTACACCGCCGACCTGACCATCATGGAGGAGGGGACCGAGTTCCTCCGCCGCATGAGTGAGCCGGAGAAGTACAGCTGGCCCATGTTCACCTCCTGCTGCCCCGGCTGGGTGCGCTTCCTCAAGAGCCAGTATCCCGACATGACCGACCAGCTTTCCACCGCCAAGTCTCCCCAGCAGATGTTTGGCGCGGTGACCAAGAGCTATTTCGCCAAGAAGCTGGGGGTGGATCCCAAGAACATCGTCTGCGTCTCTATCATGCCCTGCACGGCAAAAAAGATCGAGCTGGAGATTCCCAACATCAACGACGCAGCCGAAGGCTGCAAGGATGTGGATTACTCCCTGACCACCCGGGAGATGTGCCGCATGATCCGGGCTTCCCTCATCGACGTGGAGGCCCTGCCTGAGACGGATTTTGACTCCCCCTTGGGCACCGGTACCGGCGCGGCCGTGATCTTTGGCACCACCGGCGGCGTCATGGAAGCTGCCCTGCGCACCTGCTACAACGTCCTGACTGGGGAGAATCCCTCCGCGGACGAGTCCTTTAAGGCGGTCCGGGCGCTGGACTCTGACCAGCCCTGGGTGGAGGCCACCTACAATGTGGCTGGCATTGAGGTCAAGGCCGCAGTTGTCAACGGCCTGGGCAATACCCGCAAGCTCATCCGCGCCATCCGGAAGGGCGCCGTCTCCTACCACTTCGTGGAGGTCATGACCTGTCCCGGCGGCTGTGTGGGCGGCGGCGGTCAGCCCATTCATTATAATCAAGAGCTGGCAGCTGACCGGGGCCGGGTGCTGTACAACTACGACTCCGCCAATCAGCTCCGCTTCTCCCATGAGAACCCGGAGGTCCAAACCCTGTATCGGGAGTTCCTGGGTGAGCCCTGCGGTGAGCTGTCCCACCATCTGCTGCACACCGATCACCAGGGCTGGACCATGAATCCCGCCTTGGTCTATGACGAGGATGTCAAGCACTAAACCCCATATCGCTGCTACCCTCTGAACCGCTGGAGCTCCCGGCAGAGAGGGTTCGGGCACATTGTAGGTTTTTCCTGCAATGTGCTCGATTTTTTCTATCTTTATTTTAATGTCTCGTTCATGCTGCCCGTCCGATAACCCAGCAAATCCAGGGTAACATAAGAGAAGCCGAATTCCCGGAGGAGCAGATAGATTTTCTCCCGGAGGCCCGGTTCCACCAGCCGGGGCAATTCCTCCGGACTGATCTCGATCCGGGCCAAGGTGCCATGGATGCGCACCCGGACCTGATGGAAGCCCATGTCCAGCAGAAGCTGCTCCCCTTGATCCACCATTCTCAGCTTTTCCTCGCTGATGGTCTCCCCATAAACGAAACGGGTGGATAGGCAGGCGAAGGACTGCTTGTTCCAGGTGGGCAACCCCATCTGTTTGGAGAGTTCCCGGATTTCAGCCTTGTACAGCTGAGCCTCCCGCAGGGGGATTTTCACCCCCAATTCCTCAATGGCGATCATGCCGGGGCGATAGTCGCCGGTGTCATCCATATTGGAGCCTTCCACAACCGCCTTCATGCCGTTTTCCCGGGCAATATCCCAGATCCCTTCGAAGAGCTTATGCTTACAGAGATAGCAGCGGTTGACGGGGTTTTGGCGGAAGCCCTGGATTTCCAGCTCCTGGAAGGGAAAGATGACCTGGCGAATGCCGTTGGATTGGCAGAATTCCTTTGCCTGGTTGATCTCCCGGGCCGGGAAGGAGCGGGACTGGGCGGTGATGGCCATCATCTTGTCCCCCAGGACCTCCTGGGCGGTTTTCAGCAGAAAGGTGGAGTCCACGCCGCCGGAAAATGCCACCGCAACCGGACCCAAGCTGTGGAGATAGTCCTTCAAATGTTCCAATTTTTCCTGTGCCGTCGCCATATTCTTTTCCCATCCTTGCAATCGTTTTCTATATTATAGGGTAATTTGACCGGAAGGGCAAGAAATAAAATTTAAAATGGTATTGACAAATACCCTGTGGGGGTATATGATAGTGGCAGATACCCGGGAGGGGTATTTGATTGTGAGTTGAGTATTTTCCCGGACAGAGATAGGAGGAATTATGGAAGAGAAACAGGGTTGCTGCCATTGCAACAAGAAAAAGGAACGTACGCCGGATGAATACACCAGCCTAATCCACAGGCTGAACCGCATTGAGGGGCAGATCCGGGGCCTGAAGAGTATGATCGAGCGGGACGCCTATTGTACGGATATCCTGATCCAGTCCTCTGCGGTTTCCGCCGCCCTGAATGCCTTTAACCGGGAGCTGCTGGCAAACCACATCCGCACCTGCGTGGCGGAGGATATCCGGGCGGGGAAGGATGAGGCGATCGACGACTTGGTTGCAACGCTGCAAAAGCTGATGAAATAAGCGGGGGTGTGCCCCCGAATTTCCAGATAGGAGGGATCAACGAGATGGAACAATATACTGTCACCGGCATGAGCTGCGCCGCTTGCAGCACCCGGGTGGAGAAGGCGGTCAGTGAGGTTCCAGGCGTCACAAGCTGCTCGGTAAGCCTGCTGACCAACTCCATGGGGGTGGAAGGCACGGCTAACGCCCAGGCTGTGATTTCTGCGGTGGAGGCGGCGGGGTACGGCGCCTCTCTGAAGGGCGGGGCCAAGGCCGACGCGGTCGCCAGAGAGGAGGATGCCCTGAAGGACCGGGAGACGCCAGTCTTGAAACGCAGGCTCCTGGTGTCCATTGGATTCCTGGTGGTGCTGATGTACTTCTCCATGGGCCATATGATGTGGGGCTGGCCGCTGCCGGCTTGGTTTGAAGGCAACCATGTTGCCATGGGCCTGGTTCAGCTGCTGCTCTCCGGCATTATCATGGTTATCAACCAGAAATTCTTTATCAGCGGCTTCAAGAGCCTTTGGCACAGGGCGCCCAACATGGACACCCTGGTGGCTCTGGGCTCCGTGGCGTCCTTTGCGTGGAGCGTTTACGCCCTCTTTGCCATGACCGACGCTGTGGTCAAGGGCAATGACGCCCTGGTCATGACCTATATGGATGAATTTTACTTTGAGTCCGCCGCCATGATCCTGACCCTGATTACCTTGGGCAAGATGCTGGAGGCCCGCTCCAAGGGCAGGACCACGGACGCCCTGAAGAGCCTGATGAAGCTGGCCCCCAAGACCGCAGTTGTCCTGCGGGACGGGGCCGAGGTTACTGTTCCCATAGATCAGGTTCACAAGGGGGATGTGTTTGTGGTGCGCCCCGGTGAAAATATCCCGGTGGACGGGGTGATTCTCCAGGGCAGCAGTGCCGTCAATGAGGCGGCGCTGACCGGGGAGAGCATCCCCGTGGACAAGGGCCGGGGCGACCTGGTCTCCGCCGCCACCTTAAACCAGTCTGGCTTTATCAAGTGTGAGGCCACCCGGGTGGGGGAGGACACCACCCTGTCCCAGATCATTAAGATGGTCAGCGACGCCGCAGCCACCAAGGCCCCCATTGCCAAGGTGGTGGACCGGGTCTCTGGCGTGTTCGTCCCCGTTGTGATTTCCGTGGCTGTGGTCACCATTATCGTATGGCTGCTGGTGGGGGAGACCTTCGGGTATGCCTTAGCAAGGGGCATTTCCGTTCTGGTCATTTCCTGTCCCTGCGCTCTGGGGTTGGCAACCCCGGTGGCTATCATGGTGGGCAACGGCATGGGCGCGAAAAACGGCATCCTGTTCAAGACCGCTGTCTCCTTGGAAGAGACGGGCAAGGTGCAGATCGTGGCCCTGGATAAAACCGGCACCATCACCAGCGGGGAACCCCGGGTGACCGACCTGGTGCCTGCCCGGGGCTGTACCGAAGAGGAATTGCTTTCTGCGGCCCTCTCCCTGGAGAAGCAAAGTGAGCATCCCCTGGCCAAGGCTATTTTGCGGAAGGCGGCGGAGGAGAACCTGACCGCCCCTGAGGTTTTGGAATTCCAGGCCCTGCCTGGCAACGGTTTGACAGCCAGCCTGGAGGGCCGGCGGCTGGTGGGAGGCAGCTTGAAATTCATCAGCAGCCAGGTGGCGGTGCCCGCTGAGCTGGTGGAGAAGGCGGAAGCCCTGGCTGAGAACGGCAAGACCCCCTTGCTCTTCGCCAAAGGCGGCACCCTGGTTGGCATCATCGCCGTGGCGGATGTCATCAAGGAGGATAGCCCCCAGGCGGTGAAGGAGCTTCAAAGCATGGGAATTCGGGTGGTTATGCTGACCGGGGACAATCAGCGCACGGCCAAGGCCATCGGCGCCCAGGCTGGGGTGGATGCTGTCATTGCCGGGGTGCTCCCTGACGGCAAGGAAGCTGTCATCCGCGCCTTGAAGGAGCAGGGCAAGGTGGCCATGGTGGGAGACGGGATCAACGACGCCCCCGCCTTGACCCGGGCGGATATCGGCATCGCCATCGGGGCCGGTACGGATATCGCCATTGACGCGGCGGATATCGTGCTGATGAAGAGCAGGCTCTCTGACGTACCCGCCGCCATCCGGCTGAGCCGGGCCACCCTGCGGAATATCCATGAAAACCTGTTCTGGGCCTTTATCTACAATGTGATCGGTATTCCCCTGGCAGCGGGTGTCTGGATTCCGCTGTTCGGCTGGAGGCTGAACCCCATGTTCGCCGCTGCGGCCATGAGCCTCTCCTCCTTCTGCGTGGTGTCCAATGCCCTGCGCTTGAATCTGTTTAGGCTCCGGGATGCCAAGAGGGATAAGAGGACGAAGAAGGAGCTTCCCGCGCTGAACCTGACCGGATTAATCCCGGAAGAGCCAGAAAGCGGTCCCACTCCTGCCCCTGACGGGGAGATCTTGACCATCCGGATCCAGGGCATGATGTGCCACCACTGCGAAAATGCGGTGAAGAAGGCCTTGGAGGCCATCCCTCAGGTGGCAGAGGCGGCTGCTGACTACGAAGCGGGCACTGCGGTTGTGACGCTCAGGGGACCGGTGGACCAGGAGGTCCTGAAAAAGGCCATCCAGGAAGAGGACTATCAAGTTACTTCAATTCAATCAGGAGGGAGAATATAATGGTCAAAGTTACACTGAATATTGACGGTATGATGTGCGGCATGTGCGAGGCCCATATCAACGATGCCATCCGTAAGGTCTGCGACGTGAAGAAGATCACCTCGTCCCACACCACAGGCATTGCCGAGATCATTTTAAAGGATCAGCCCGATGTGGCCCGGATCAAGGCTGCGGTCCAGGAGACCGGTTACAAGGTCACCGGCGTCCGGGTGGAGCCATATGAGAAGAAGGGCTTCTCTCTGTTCCGCAAATAAATAGACAAAAGGAAATGGCGATTTGCATTCCCGCGTGCAAATCGCCATTTTTTCGCTTATGCTTGTTTCATTGGCTTCCAACGTTGGAAGCGCTTTCTTGCCGCGTCGCTTTACTGAATGGAAATGCGGCGGCTTGCGGGGGGAGTGGGCTGGGCCTTGGGCAGGGTCAGCTTCAGTACGCCGTTTTCATATGCGGCGGAAATTCTCTCCTCATCAATGCCGCTGATATCGAAGCTGCGGGAGAAGGAGCCGCAACGGCGCTCACGGCGCACATAATTGCCCAGATTGTCCTTTTCAGCATGGGACTCGTCGTGAGAGGCATGGATGGTCAGGATATTGTCCTTAATCTCCAGCTTCAGATCCTCTTTGTTAAAGCCGGGCAGATCGGCCTCTAGCAGATAGCTGTCGCCGTTGTCCTGGATATCGGTGCGGAATGCAGGCAGGTCCGCATTGCTGTTGCGGAAAAAGTTGCGGGCGAAGTTGTCGAAGGTGGAAAACATATCCATATCATCGCGTTCAAAGGGAATCATACCAAACATAAATCAAAACTCCTTTCAAAATTTCCTTGGTGAATATTAGCACTCGTTGTGCTCGACTGCTTATATTCTCCTCTGTTTCTGAGTATAATATAGCTCAAACTCGTGAACAAATATCGGATATTTTGTTAATATATTGTTAAATCTGGCACTCTAGCTCAGAGAGTGCTAAAAAGCGCCGGGGAATTCTGAAAATTCCCCGGCGCTTTTCATGGGTCGCTCCGTCAGCTATGAATTCAGCAGATCTTCCAGCTTTTTCAGGGCTTTCTTTTCAATCCGGGATACATCGCGCCGCAGCTAATGTAAACGATGGCCCGTTAAGAAAGGGCAATCCGGCCTATCCGCTGATGTGCCCCGCCGGCTGTCTTGGATAGTCCGCCGCCGCCTTCATTTCGGCCACATAGTCCCGGACCTGGGGCACCGCCTCCTGGCCATACTGGGCCATGAGCCTGACGATGGCGGAGCCTACGATGACCCCGTCGGCTGCCTTCGCCATGGCCGCCCCCTGCTCCGGGGTGGAGATGCCAAAGCCGATGGCGCAGGGGAGGTTTGGATTGGCCGCCTTCGCCAGGCGGACCATGTGGCCCACGTCAGTGGTGATCTCCCCCCGCACCCCCGTCACACCCAGGGAGGAGACGCAGTACAGGAACCCCTCCGCCTCCTTGGCAATCATAGAGATGCGCGCCTCTGAGGTAGGGGCAATGAGGGAGATCAGGTCCAGGCCGTACTTGCGGCACATGGGTGCAAACTCCTCCTTCTCCTCATAGGGGACGTCGGGGAGGATGAGCCCGTCCATGCCGATTTCCGCCGCCTTGGAAATAAACCGTTCGGTACCGTAAGAGAACACCACGTTGGCGTAGGTCATAAACACCATGGGCACGCTTACATCCTTCCGCAGACGGCGGACCAGGTCAAAAATTTTGTCCGTGGTGGCTCCGGCGGCCAGGGCCCGCTCATTGGCGGCCCGGATCACCGGCCCCTCGGCGGTGGGGTCGGAGAAGGGAATGCCCAGCTCAATCAGGGCGGCCCCCGCCTGGGCCATGGCCCGGACGGCCGCCTCGGTGGTCTCTAAATCCGGGTCCCCGCAGGTGAGAAAGGGAATAAACGCCTTGCCTTTGGCAAAGGCCTGCAAAATTCGGCTCATTCGGAAAGTTCCTCCCCTCGATACCGGGCGATGGAGACGCAGTCCTTGTCCCCACGCCCGGAGATATTGATGACAATGATCTGATTCTTCCCCATGGTGGGGGCCAATTTCATGGCTTGGGCCACGGCGTGGGCCGACTCGATGGCGGGGATGATCCCCTCCAGGCGGCTTAAATACTCGAAGGCGTTTACCGCCTCCTCGTCGGTGACGGGCACATACTCCGCCCGGCCTGTGTCGTGGAGCCAGGCGTGCTCC
>CAYLVH010000017.1:14990-27764 GCA_964387095.1 uncultured Oscillospiraceae bacterium | reverse complement strand
GGCCTGTTTCCCATCGGCCCCTGATGGGGACGCTCCCCCGGTTTCCCTTGGTTCTGACAATTCCTTCCGGCTGAAATATAGAAAAAGGAGGGACGTTTCATGGCAAAGAAGTTACTTCTCATCCTGTGCGCACTGACTCTGCCGATGGGCGCCGGACAGGCCGCCGCATTCATCCAGCTGGACAGCGCCACGGAAATCTCCCAACAGGGGGAAAAGCCAGAGCTGAAAAGCCTGATCGGCGCCGGTGTCTGGTGGGGGAAGAGTGAGACGCTGGAACGCAATATGTCCCAGACGGACATGGAGGCGGACAATGGGGGAGGAAAAATCTGACCGGACATCTTGACGGCAAATGGAAAACATGTTAAAGTGGGGAACAATAGGAAAGCAATGACAGGGAACAGTAGGTACAGTCCCTCCGTCCAGAGAGAAGATGGCCGGTGAAAATCTTCCGGAAGCTGTGCAGAAGGCCCCCTGGAGCTGCGGCCCCAACGTTGCATGTCAGTCAGTAGGCGCCGCCGGTGTTCCCGCCGTTATCCGGGAGGCCGAAGTTCTCTTCGGACAGAGTGCGGGATATTCCCGAATTTAGGTGGTACCACGGACGTATAACGGTTCGCCCTAAGCCAGGAGGCTTAGAGCGATTTTTTTGTCTCTAAGAGGCTTTATCAGAAAAGAATTGGAGGATTTCAACATGGACAACCGACAGAAAACGATGGACAAAATTGTAGCCCTGTGCAAAAACAGAGGCTTCATCTTTGGCGGCAGCGAGATTTACGGCGGCCTGGCCAACACCTGGGACTATGGCCCCCTGGGCGTGGAGCTGAAAAATAACGTGAAAAAGGCCTGGTGGAAAAAGTTCGTCCAGGAGAACCCCTATAACGTGGGCCAGGATGCAGCCATCCTGATGAATCCCCAGGTTTGGGTGGCCTCCGGCCACCTGAGCGGTTTCTCTGACCCCCTGATGGATTGCCGGGAGTGCCATGAGCGCTTCCGCGCTGACAAGGTCATCGAGGCCTGGGCACAGGAGAACGGCGTGGAGTTGGAGAAGCCCATTGACGGGTTCACGCAGGCGGAAATGAAGGACTATGTGGAGAAGCATAACATCTGTTGCCCCTCCTGCGGCAAGCACAACTGGACGAACATCCGTCAGTTCAACCTGATGTTCAAGACCTTCCAGGGCGTCACCGAGGACGCAAAGAACACAGTTTATCTGCGCCCCGAAACAGCCCAGGGCATTTTTGTGAACTTCAAACAGACCCAGCGCACCACCCGCAAGAAACTGCCCTTCGGCGTGTGCCAGATCGGAAAGTCCTTCCGGAATGAGATCACCCCCGGCAACTTCACCTTCCGTACCCGGGAGTTTGAGCAAATGGAGCTGGAGTTCTTCTGCAAGCCCGGCACGGATCTGGAATGGTTCCAGTACTGGCGCAACTTCTGCCATCAGTGGCTGCTGAACCTGGGCATGAAAGACGAAAATCTGCGGCTCCGGGACCACACGCCTGAGGAGCTGTGCTTCTACTCCAAGGCCACCACTGACTTCGAGTTCCTCTTCCCCTTCGGCTGGGGCGAGCTGTGGGGAGTCGCGGACCGCACGGACTATGACCTGACCCAGCATCAGAACACCTCCGGTCAGGATATGACCTATTTCGACCAGGAGACCAATGAGCATTATATCCCCTATGTGGTAGAACCCTCCCTGGGCGCTGACCGTGTGACCCTGGCCTTCCTCATTGACGCCTACGACGAAGAGGTGGTTGGTCAGGACAAGAAGGGCAACGATGATATCCGCGTCGTGCTCCACCTGCATCCCGCTCTGGCGCCCTACAAGGTGGCTGTGCTGCCCCTGTCCAAGAAGCTGGCCCCCAAGGCCCAGGAGGTCTACACCGAGCTGTGCAAAGACTTCATGTGCGACTTTGATGAGACCGGCTCCATCGGCAAGCGCTATCGCCGCCAAGACGAAATCGGCACGCCCTACTGCGTCACCATTGACTTTGAAACCGTGGGCGATGCCAACACCCCCGCCGATAACAGTGTTACCATCCGGGAGCGGGACTCCATGCAGCAGATCCGTCTGCCCATCAGCCAGCTTAGGGATTACTTCCGGGAGAAGCTGTATTATTAACAGGCTGGCTGCTCAAACCGGGCATTTATATAAGGTTTTCTACCCATGTATTATGTGTATATCCTGACCTGTGGGGATGGTTCCCTGTATACTGGCATCACCACCGATGTCCGGCGGCGGGTCGAGGCTCATAACAGCGGAAAGGGTGCAAAATACACCCGGTCCCACCTGCCTGTGCGCCTGTCTTACGCGGAGGAACAGCGGGATAAATCCGCTGCCTTGAAACGGGAGCGGGCCATCAAACAGCTGGATCGGAGGGAAAAGCTGGCCCTGATTCACGCATATCAGGAAAAAACACAAACTGAGGGCTGCGGATAAAACCAGCAGCCCTCGTATTTTTCAGGATTTTATCAAAAAATAGGGCAACGGAAAAGAGATTTTTCCGCTGCCCTATTCTCGGGAAAGCAAAACGCAAGCGCGTTTTGTCGGGACAACAAATGAGGACCCCTTTTGGACGCCACTCTTGCAGCATCTAAGTCAACATTTATTGCGTAGCTGTATATTAACAAATTCTGAAATCGGTTTCAAGTATTTTTCTTTGACAAAATTTCCATAAAAAATCACTTATTTTTAGTGAAAACGTCAAATGATGTTCCTGGTTTCCCACATTCTCCGAAAGAGTATGGACTTCTTTTCATCTGATATCTATAAAGATTTCCTGCAAAATCTGGTAAAAACCCATACTTTTCCCTTTACAATCGGAAAATGCTGTGATAAAATACCATCGTATGTAAATACACGACCCGATCGCTTGGTTCCGGGATACAGGCCGAGATTTTCCGGTTTTCACCCGCCCGTTGCTCAGAGATTCGGGTGATTTAGCCGTCAAAACGGCAAATTTTTTTGAAAGGTGGAATTTATCATGATTCGCAAGGACGAAAAGACCGCAGTGATCGAGGCCAACCGCCTGCACGAGACTGACACCGGTTCTCCCGAGGTTCAGATTGCCATTCTGACCGCCCGTATTAAGCAGCTGACCGAGCATCTGAAGACCAACAATCAGGACAATCACTCCCGCCGTGGCCTGCTGAAGATGGTTGGTAAGCGCCGCAAGATGATGCAGTATCTGTACAAGACGGACGTCAACCGTTATCGTGCATGCATCGCTAAGCTGGGCATCCGTAACATCCTGGAGAACAACTGATTCTGTCCAAGCAATGGGCGGTGTGGATTTCCGCACCGCCCTTTCAAAAAAACAAAATAACAAAACCGGCGAGAGGAGCCGTAGCTTTTTTAGCAGTTGAAAATATAGCCCCGTTCGGCGGAGACATATTTTCAAATGCTAAAAGGTTATTTCCTCTCGCGGCTACAAAGGAGGATTTTACTATGTCTACCATTATCACCCACAAGGAGTTTCCAAATTACAAGGTTTACTCCATGGACCTGGCTGGCCGCCCTCTCTCCATTGAGGTAGGCAAGGTTGCCGAGCTGGCAAACGCCGCCGCTATGGTCAAATACGGCGACACCACCGTTTTGGTGGCTGTCACCGCTTCCCCCCGCCCCCGGGACGGCGTGGATTTCTTCCCCCTCAGCGTGGATTTTGAGGAAAAGCTCTATGCCGTGGGCCGCATCCCCGGCTCCTTCATGCGCCGGGAGGGACGGCCCTCTTTGCCCGCCGTCTTGGCTGCCCGGCTGATTGACCGCCCCATGCGGCCCCTGTTCCCCTCTGACCTGCGCAACGACGTGGTCATCTCCTGCACCGTCATGAGCGTGGACCGTGACTGCTCCCCGGAAGTGACCGCTATGATCGGCGCTTCCGCTATGGTGGCCATCTCCGATATCCCCTGGAACGGCCCCATCGGCTGCGTTGAGGTGGGTTATGTGGACGGCGAGATTGTCATCAATCCTACCTCCGCCCAGAAGGCCGAAAGCCAGATGGACACCACCGTGGCCTCCACTGGTGAGAAGGTGGTCATGATTGAGGCGGGTGCCAAGGAAATTCCCGACGATATCATGTTTGAAGGCATTCAGAAGGCGCATGAGGTCAACAAGACCATCGTGGCTTTCATCAACAACATGGTGGCGGAAATTGGCAAGCCCAAGTTCACCTATGAGCACGCTGACTTCAACGAGGAAGTGTTTGAGAAGATCGTCGCCTCCACCATGGACGAGGCCAAGGCTGCCATGGACACCGATGACAAGAATCAGCGGGACGCGGACTGGAACAAGCTCATTGAGAAGTGGCATGAGCTGTTCCTGGATGAGTATCCGGATATGGACAAATATTTGGAAACCATCACCTACAAGTTCCAGAAGAAGATCGTCAAGGCCTGGCTGCTGGAAGGCCATCGAGTTGATGGCCGTAAGAAGAACGAGATCCGTCCCCTCAGCGCTGAGGTGGGTGTCCTGCCCAAGGTACACGGCTCTGGCCTGTTCACCCGGGGCCAGACCCAGGTTCTGTCCATTGCAACTCTGAACACCCTGTCTGCTTGCCAGAAGCTGGACACCATCTGGGAAGAGGAGACCAAGCGCTATATGCATCACTACAACATGCCCGCTTACTCCACCGGTGAGGCCCGGGGCAGCAAGTCCACCAACCGCCGTGAGTACGGCCATGGCGCTTTGGCGGAACGCGCTCTGGAACCTGTTCTGCCCTCCGTCGAGGAGTTCCCCTATGCCATCCGTGTGGTGTCTGAGGTTCTCTCCTCCAACGGCTCCACCTCCCAAGGCTCCATCTGCGGCTCTACACTGGCTCTGATGGACGCCGGTGTGCCCATCAAGGCTCCCGTCGCTGGCATCTCCTGCGGCCTGATTCAGGACGATGACGGTAGCTTTACCACTTTTATCGACATCCAGGGCGTTGAGGATTTCCACGGCGAAATGGACTTTAAAGTGGCCGGCACCAAGGCCGGAATCACCGCCATTCAGATGGACCTGAAGAACGACGGCCTGACCATGGAGATTATCAAGGAAGCCCTTGACATCACCCGCGACGCCCGCTGCGAGATTCTGGATCAGGTCATCCTGCCCTGCATCGCCGCGCCTCGTCCTGAGGTCAGCGAGAATGCGCCTAAGATGGTTAAGATGAAGATCGATCCCTCCAAGATTCGGGACGTCATTGGCTCCGGCGGCAAGGTCATTCAAAAGATCTGCGCGGATACCGGCGCAAAGATTGACATCGAGGATGACGGCTCCGTATTTATCTCTGCCCCCGATAAGTCCTCCTGCGACGCCGCCAAGAAGACTATTGAAACCATCGTGTTTGTTCCCGAGGTGGGCGCACTGTACTTCGGCAAGGTGGTCCGCATCCTGAACTTCGGCGCCTTCGTGGAGCTGGCTCCTGGAAAGGACGGCATGGTTCACATCTCCAAGCTGGCTGATCACCGGGTGGACAAGGTGGAGGATGTTGTCAATGTGGGTGACATGATCTGGGTCAAGGTGATCGAGATCGATGAAAAAGGCCGCGTCAACCTGTCCCACAAGGATGCTCTGCGGGAGATCAAGGCAAAGCAGGGTATCAAAAAGAAGTAATTCGGTTATACTGAATGCGTGATCCCCGGGCGGACGGTTTCCACCGTCCGCCTGTTTTCTTCTCTCTTTATCTGCGTCTGGAGGAACTGATCCATGTATGAAAAAATTACACTGCCCAACGGCGTCCGCATTTTGACTGAACATATGGGGAGTATCCGTTCCGCTGCCATTGGCTTTTGGGTGGCCTCCGGGTCCCGGGACGAAACTGCCGCGGAAAACGGCGCCGCCCACTTTATTGAGCATATGGCGTTCAAAGGCTCCCAATCCGTATCCGCATCTATGTTGGCCCAGCAAATGGACGCCATCGGGGGCCAGGTCAACGCATTTACCACAAAGGAATGCACCTGCTTTTATGCCCGGGCGCTGGACTCCCATCTTTCCCAGGTGCTGGACATCCTCTGCACCTTGGCCTTTCAGCCAAAGTTTGCCCAGGAGGATGTGGAAACCGAGCGGGGTGTGGTGCTGGAGGAGATCGGCATGTATCGGGATGATCCCGATGACTTGGTCAGTGAGCGTCTTATGTCCAAAGTTTACCGGGGCAGCTCCCTGGGCCGCCCTATCTTGGGCACCTATTCCACCCTAAAAAATATGACAGGGGAGAGCCTGAAGGCCTGGCACCACGCTCACTACGGTCCCGAACGGATTGTTGTCAGCCTGGCAGGTTCTTTTCCCCACGAAATTGTGGAAAAAATCAAGGTACGCCTGTCCGGGCTGGAACCGGTCAATACCCGGCGTACAAAAAATGTCGTGTATCATCCCGGCCTGACTCTGAAAAAGAAGGCCACGGAACAAAATCACCTTCAGCTGGCATTTCCCTCCATCCCCATCAACCATCCCAACCGGTATGTGATGCAGCTGCTGTCCTCCATATTAGGCGGGAGTATGTCCTCCCGGCTGTTTCAGGAGGTGCGGGAAAAGCAGGGGCTTTGCTATACGATTTCCTCCTTTGGCTCCTGCTATCGGGACACAGGCATCTTTTCTATCTACACCGCCACCAGCAGGGATACCGAGCTCACCGCCCTTCGCACCATTCGCCAGGTGGTTCAGGATTTCGCGGAGCACGGCGTTACCCAAGAGGAGCTTGACCGGGCCAGGGAGCAGACCAAGGCCAATGTCCTAATGGGCTTGGAATCCTCCTATTCCCGGATGTCCTATTTGGCCCGCTGTGAGCTGGATGACGGCGGCGTGGTGCTATCCCCGGATGAGATGGTCGCCGTCTATGACGCTGTAACCCGGGAGGATATCCGCACCCTGGCCCAAGAGACCTTCGATTTCAACCAGACATCCTTATCTGCCGTGGGCCGTATTAGCGAGGAAGAAACTTACCGGAACCTCCTTGAAATTTAAATTTGAGACAAAAACTGCCGCAGAAGGATAATACTTCTGCGGCAATTTTATGCAAAACTGAAAATAATTCCCAAATCTCATGTTGATTTTTGGTTGATATAGGCGTATAATTTTTGATGTAGAATCTTCTATTTATGCGCCTGATTGAGGTGCAAATAAGTTTAAATGGAGGTTATTTCCAATGAGTGAAGTTTATGTTATCAACTGCTGCCGCACCGCAATAGGCAAGTTCCAGGGTTCCCTGGCGAACACCCCCGCCAGTGAATTGGGCGGCATTGTCATCAAGGAAGCTGTCAAGCGCGCTTGCATCGCTCCTGAGAACGTTGATGAAGTTATGTTTGGTTGCGCCATCACTGGCGCACAGGGCCAGAACCCCGCGCGTCAGGCTGCTATCAAGGGCGGTATTCCCGCCACAGTTCCCGTTTACAATGTGGGTATGGTCTGCGGCTCCGGCCTGAAGTCCGTCATCGAGGCTGCCCGGGCCATCAAGGCCGGCGACGCGAATGTCGTCGTCTGCGGCGGCACCGAGAATATGACCCTGGCTCCTTACGCAATGCCCGCTGCCCGTAGCGGCGCCCGTATGTTCGACACCAAGATGGTGGACACCATGGTGAAGGACGGCCTCTGGGATGCATTTAACGACTATCACATGGGCACCACCGCAGAGAACATCTGCGATCTGTGGGGCATTACCCGCAAGGATATGGACGAGTTCGCCGCAAGCTCCCAGGCAAAATGCGCCGCTGCTCAGGCCGCAGGCAAGTTTGACGATGAGATTGTCCCTGTTCCCGTAAAGGTCAAGAAGCAGATCGTGGAGTTCAAGGTTGACGAGTTCCCCCGGGCTTCCACCACGATTGAGTCCTTGTCTAAGCTGAAGGGCGCGTTCTCTGTTGGCCCCGAAAGCAAGGAGATTCAGGCTCAGGGAGCTGCCATCGCCGCCGGCGATAAGAATGCTCCCGGCCCCATCACCCTGACCTTCGACGCCACCGAAATCAAGGGCCCCGCTGAAGACGCTGGTGTCCCCCGTGTCACCGCAGGCAACGCTTCCGGCATCAACGACGGCGCTGCTGCCATCGTTCTGGCTTCCGGCGAGGCTGTTGAGAAGTACGGCCTGAAGCCCCTGGCCAAGCTGGTCTCCTATGGCCAGGGCGGCGTTGATCCCAAGATCATGGGCACCGGCCCCATCCCCGCTTCCCGCAATGCCCTGGCTGCTGCTGGCCTGACCATCGACGACATGGACCTGATCGAGGCCAACGAGGCCTTTGCTGCTCAGTCCATCGCTGTCGCCCGTGAGCTGCACTTCGATATGAGCAAGGTCAACGTCAACGGCGGCGCACTGGCTATCGGTCACCCCGTGGGCTGCTCCGGCGCTCGTATCATTGTCACCCTTCTGCACGAGATGCAGAAGCGGGAAGATGCTAAGTACGGCCTGGCCACCCTGTGCATCGGCGGCGGTATGGGCGTTGCCGCTATCTTCGAAAAGGTGTAATTTTTCCATCCGTACATCCAAGTTTAACCGCTGGGCAGGGAACCTTTGTCGGTTCCCTGCCTTTGTTGTTCCCTTCAGGGAGTATTTTTTTACAAATGTTTGATCTTTCGTCAGGGTTATTATAAACTATAATCAGAAAACAAAATAAGCGCCAGGAAGGGTATCAAAATGAAAATAATAAAAAGATTATCCGGCCGTAAAACGGCGGAGCGTATGGTTTCCCTTAGCAGCGTCTGCTACTTTATAGCGCTTTTTTTCAACAGTTCTATCCTCCCCTGTTTAGTTATGGCCCTTTGAGCGGTTGCCTTGGTCATGCTCATCCGGCAAGATTTCATTGACCACCGTCTTTCTTTCGCAACCGTTGTCTATGGTCTTCTGTTCCTGCTGGCAGGGGGAATTACTATTCTGGTTTTTTGTCAATCATCTTGTAAATTTTTACCTCATCAGCTCCAAGGTGTCCTCATAGGACAGGTTGTGAAGGGCCAGATTGATGCCAATGGCGATGATTCTGGCGGTTTCAGCGGCCCTGTGGTCAATGTCCCGGGGTGTGACCATCATTTGCTTGGCGGATTCCTCCGGGGCAGTTCCGGTCAAATCCTCTGCCAGCGTAGCCGCGTCCACCACGGTGGGCACACCGATGGCAATCACCGGGACCCCTAAGCTCTCCTGGTTCAGCGCCTTTCTGGCATTTCCCACTCCGGAACCAGGGACAATGCCGGTGTCGGCAATCTGGATGGTGTTGCACAGCCGCTCCACGGAACGAGCCGCCAATGCGTCCACCGCGATAACCCGGGAGGGACGGACCTTTTCCACAATTCCCTGAAGCAGTTCCCCGGATTCCACCCCGGTTTTCCCCATGACCCCGGTGGAAACAGCGGAAACCGGGCTAAAACAACCCGGAAGCTCCTTTTGCAGATGCCGGGTCACCAAGATGTTTTCCACCGACCATGGACCAACTGCGTCCGGTGTGATGTCCCGGTTTCCCAGGCCTGCCACCAGAACAGACCCGTCGTTCTCCCAATGGAGCAGCCGGGCCAGCTCGTCCGTCACAGCCTCGGCGCCGGGTTTCTCCCTCTCTTCACCCTGGGGGAGATGGATGGTCACATAATGCCCTATGGGCTTTCCGATACATTCAGCGCCCTTCTGGCTGACGATCTCCACCTCCGTTATCCGGAAACCGTTTTTCTCCCGTTTGCGCTGTAAAACACCTGGAATTTCTTTTGATTTTTCTGCCGCAAGGGCTGCTGCCTCCTCCGCCAGGTCTGTTCGGATTCCACTCATTTTTCTTCCTTCTCCCTTCCATATATTTTATATTTTGTGTCCTATTTGGATAAAAATTGTCCAAGATAAAAAACAATCATTTTTTTGAAAAAAAGGTTGCAATTCTAAAAACAATCTGTTAAAATATGAATCTGCATGGAAGTGTAAAAATGCTATTAGAGGAGGTGTTTGGTTTGCCTAATATCAAGTCTGCCAAGAAGCGCGTTCTGGTGACTAAGAGCAAGACCGCACAGAATAGAGCTGCTAAATCTGCTCTGAAAACGACCATGAAGAAATTTGACGCCGCGGTGGCCGATGGCAACCGTATCGAGGCTGATAGCGCTTACAAAGTGGCCGTTAAGGCTGTCGATCAGGCTGCTGCCCGTGGTCTGATTCACAAGAACAATGCCGCTCGCAAGAAGAGCCAGCTGACCGTCAAGCTCAACGCTGTCGAGGGCTAATCCCTTCTTACAGAACAGAGAAAAACCGCTTGCTATGCAGGCGGTTTTAATTTTATCCCTTATTTTGCCTTTCGGCAGTTCTCGCTGATTTCACTAAGGGCTTCGGCGGCCTCCATATGGCAGCTGTGGCTCTTGGCAATATCACCCAGGGAGATCATTCCCACCAGCTTCCCCGCTTCTACCACGGACAGACGCCGGATCTGGCTGCCCGCCATGATATGGGCGGCCCTTTTCACATGGTCATCGGGGGAGACACTCTCCACCTGGCTGGACATAATGTCCTTGACCTTCTGGTCAGCAGGATTTTTTTCCGCTGCCACGCAGCGCACTACGATATCCCGGTCTGTTACGATTCCCTGCACCCTTTGGTCACTGTCGCAGACAGGCAAGGCGCCCAGGTTATGCCGGGCCAACAACCGGGCTGCTAGGGCAGCGCTCTCCTCGGGAGTGATAGACACCACATTTTCGGTCATCAGCTCTCTTACTTCCATTGACATAACAGAAAACCTCCTGATTAAACTCAGAGCAGCAAATCGTCGCCGCTTCCGGATTAGTGTGACCGGAAACGGCGGCGGTTATTCTTTATGTTACAGCTTGTTCTGGTCGGGCCTCATTTTTTACTGGAATACTTTATTCCTCGTCCAACCGGAGCACTGCCATGAAGGCCTCAGTGGGCAGCTGGACAGAGCCAAGAGAGCGCATCTTCTTCTTGCCCTCCTTTTGCTTCTCCAGCAGCTTCTTTTTACGGGTTATATCACCGCCGTAACACTTGGCAAGAACGTCCTTACGCATAGCCTTTACGGTCTCCCGGGCGATAATTTTTCCTCCGATGGCTGCCTGAATGGGCACCTCGAACAGCTGGCGGGGGATATTCTCCTTCAGCTTTTCGCAGATCCTGCGGGCGCGGCCATAGGCCTTGTCCTTATGGGCAATGAAGGACAGGGCGTCCACCTGCTCGCCATTCAGGAGCAGATCCACCTTCACCAGGTTGCTGGCACGGTAGCCGGAAATCTCATAGTCCAAGGAGGCATAGCCCTTGGTCTTTGCCTTTAATGCGTCGAAGAAATCATAGATAATCTCGTTCAGGGGCATATCATAGCGCAGCTCCACCAGATTGGTGTCCAGGTACTGCATATCCTTATACTCCCCCCGGCGGTCCTGGCACATGGGCATGATATTTCCCACATAGTCCGGGGGAGTAATAATGGAAACACTTGCATAAGGCTCCTGCGCTTCCGCAATCATGGTGGGATCGGGGTAATCATGGGGGTTATCCACCTTTAGGGTATTCCCACTGGGCTGAATAATATGATAGATGACCGAGGGAAGCGTGGTTACCAAATCCAGGTCAAATTCCCGCTCCAGCCGTTCCTGAATGATCTCCATATGGAGCATGCCCAGGAAGCCGCAGCGGAACCCAAAGCCCAGCGCCACAGAGGATTCCGGTTCAAAGGAGAGGGCCGCGTCGTTGAGCTGGAGCTTTTCCAAGGCTTCCCGCAGGTCAGGATACTTGGAACCATCCTCGGTATAGATGCCGCAAAACACCATGGGCTGCGCCGGGCGGTAGCCAGGCAGGGGCTCATCAGCGGAGCGCTCTTTTTCAGTGATGGTATCTCCCACCCGGGTATCCTTTACATTTTTGATGGAAGCGGTGAAGTATCCCACCTCGCCGGAGATGAGTTCTTCTGTGGGTTCCATTCCCAAAGGCTTCAGATAACCGCACTCCAAAACCTGATAATCGGCTCCAGAGGCCATAAGATGGACGTTCATCCCCCGTTTCAGGGCGCCCTCCATAATCCGGAAGTAGACGATTACGCCCACATAGGGGTCATACTGGCTGTCGAAGATCAGGGCTTTCAGAGGGGCGTTTGGATCCCCAGTGGGAGCCGGGACATTCTCCACAATATCCTCCAATACAGCCCGGATATTGATGCCCTGCTTGGCGGAGATTTCAGGCGCATCCATGGCGGGCAGGCCAATAATGTCCTCCACCTCCTGCTTGGCCTTGGGGCAATCTGCGGCAGGCAGGTCGATCTTATTGAATACCGGCAGAATCTCCAGGTCATGCTCTAGGGCCAGATAGGTATTTGCCAGGGTCTGAGCCTCCACACCTTGCGTGGCATCCACCACCAACACAGCGCCTTCACAGGCGGCCAGGGAACGGGAAACCTCGTAGTTAAAATCCACATGGCCCGGAGTGTCAATGAGGTTCAGCTGATATTCCTCGCCATTTTCTGCACGGTAGGTCAAGTGGACGGCCCGGGCCTTAATGGTAATACCCCGTTCCCGCTCCAAATCCATATTGTCCAGCAGCTGGCTCTCCATCTCCCGGGCTGTCACCGCATTACAGATCTCCAGCAGCCTGTCCGCCAGTGTGGATTTTCCATGGTCAATGTGGGCAATAATTGAAAAATTCCGAATGTGATCTTGTTTTTCCATTTTGTAACTCCTTTAAGAGAAGCGTTATTTTGAATCCAGGGATCTCTCCTTAAAGCTGCGAATTCCTTCCTCCATATGGTCGTTAACCATACTTCTGTTCCGCTTTCCACTGGAATAGATGACCTCATACAGAGAACGATACTGGTCAGGATACTTTTTTTCCAGAATTTTATAACCAGTATCGGGAA
>CAYLVH010000017.1:0-14890 GCA_964387095.1 uncultured Oscillospiraceae bacterium | reverse complement strand
AATAGTCTGTTGAAACCTGATAATAATCGCACACCTTACAAATAAAAGCCAAACCTGGCTCTCTCACGCCGTTCTCATAGTGGGAGAGAAGTGCCTGAGAAATCCCCAAATCTGCTGCGGCCACCCGCTGGCTGATTCCTCGCTCTTTGCGCAGGAGAGACAAATTTCTGGAAACGGCAGAAACCATAAAAATCCTCCTTGCTTAATCTCTTTTTCCATGACGGTATAATAAATATTATAGTGGATTCATTTCACTTTGTAAACGCATTTTTCCAGCCGCGACGAGAAATTATACGGAATGGATTTATTCCCCTGTTAGGGACAAAGCAAAAAGTCCAACGCGCTGTTGGACTTCCCGCTTCAATGAACAACAAGAAAAAATTACGTTCTTAGCCTTTCAAAGAACTGTTGCAGCACATTGCTGCACTCCTCTTTCAAAATCCCGCCATAGATACGGGGATGGTGGTTGAACCTCTCCTCGAACAGGTTGAGCACAGAGCCACAGCACCCCATTTTTTCCTCTTTGGCGCCGTAATATACAGCTTCAATCCTGGAATTTATGATCCCTCCTGCGCACATAGGGCATGGCTCCAGGGTCACATAGAGCTTCGCTCCATGGAGCCGCCAGCATCCAACCCCGCCGCAGGCTTCCCGAATGGCCTCAAGCTCTGCATGGGCGGTGGCATCCTGCCATTCCTCCCGGCGGTTCCGACCCCGTCCAATGATGGCTCCATCTTTTACAATCACACAGCCCACTGGGACATCTCCAACTGCTGCGGCTTCCCTGGCCAGTTGAAGGGCCTCCATCATGTATTTCTCGTGTTCGGTCATTTCAGTTTTTTCCATTCAGCCACCGCCAGCTCATCACAGCGGTTATTATAGGGATTTGAGGCATGTCCCTTAACCCAATGAAGGTTTACCTGGTGTATTTTGCACAGATCCAGCAGGACTTCCCACAGGTCGGGATTTAGGGCCGGTTTTTTGTCTGTCTTTACCCAGCCCCGTTTCCGCCAGCTTTCCGCCCAGCCTTTTTCCAGGGCATCTACCACATACTTGGAGTCGGAATATAGCTCCACGATACAGGGCTGTTTCAGTGCCTTTAGACCCTGGATTACGCCGGTCAGCTCCATGCGGTTGTTGGTGGTATTGGCCTCTCCGCCAGATAGCTCCAGCTTGTGCGTTCCATATAGCAGAATACAGGCCCAACCGCCGGGACCGGGGTTGCTGGAGCAGGCTCCGTCAGTGTAAAGAGTAACGGTTTTCAATCCCTCTCCTCCTTATGGGGTTTCTCAGAAATCAGCTTTTTCCTCTTCAGGGTTTTTAGAGGCCTCTTCTTCTCGAACCGTTCTGACAACAGCGATCAGCTTCACCCCGTCGCCCATGTGCATAACACGGACGCCTTGGGTCACCCGGCCATACAGATTGATTCCGTCAGCCTCCGTGCGAATAATGACTCCATCGTCGGCAATCATCATCACATCCTCATGGTCATTTACCATGGCCACACCGGCGACCTTTCCCGT
The DNA here is from genome assembly GCA_964387095.1 of uncultured Oscillospiraceae bacterium. Classification (GTDB taxonomy): domain Bacteria; phylum Bacillota; class Clostridia; order Oscillospirales; family Oscillospiraceae; genus JAJQBJ01. The sequence goes on along the minus strand of CAYLVH010000017.1, from coordinate 13,367 downwards.
CTTTGCGGTCAGGTTATAGTTCTTTAAGCCCATGCCACCCCGGTTCTGGACGACGTATTCCTGGATGGAAGTGCGCTTTCCATAGCCGTTTTCTGTGACGGTTAGCAGAGAAGTGCCATCGCTGACAATTTCCATACCCACCAAATAGTCGTTATCCTTTAGCTTAATGCCCCGGACGCCCACGGCTTCCCGGCCCATACAGCGGATATCAGACTCCTTAAAGCAAATAGCAATCCCCTCTCTGGTACACAACATCACCTTCTGATTTCCATCGGTGCGGCGAACAGAGATCAGCTCATCCTTCTCAGCCAAGTTCAAGGCGCGGATCCCGTTCTTGCGGGCGGTGTTGATGGAGTCCAGGGTAATTCTTTTGACGGTGCCATTCCGGGTGGCCATGACAATATATTCGTTATCCGTAAACTCCCGGACAAACATCATGGCAGTGACCCGTTCCTCTGGGGCCAAGGGCAGCAAATTGACAATGGCCGTACCCTTGGCGGTTCTGCCCGTCTCAGGAATCTGGTAGCCTTTCCTACGGTGAACCCTTCCAAAATTGGTGAAGAACAGGATAAAGTCATGAGTGGAGCAGCTCATCAGAACCTCCACATAGTCCTCCTCCCGGAGGCTTTGACCGCTGATGCCCCGGCCTCCCCGCTTCTGGGTGCGATAGGTGGAGGCAGGGGTGCGCTTGATATAGCCCGCATGGGTCAAGGTGTAAATGCAGTCCTCTTCCTGGATCAGATCCTCGATGTCAATCTCATTCTCCACATCCTGGATTTCAGTCTTGCGGCCGTCCCCATACTTATCCCGGATGGCAGTCAGCTCATCTTTTAAAACCTTACACAAAAGGACATCGTCGCTGAGCAGCTTCTGATAATAATCAATTCGCGCTTCCAGCTCCTGGTATTCCTTTTCCAGCTTCTCCCGATTCAGCCCTTGCAGGGAGATCAGGCGCATATCGCAGATCGCCTGCGCCTGAATATCATCCAGGCCAAATCGTGCCATCAGGTTTTGCTTGGCTTCATCGTAGGAGGAGCGGATAATCCTGATTACTTCATCAATATTGTCCTGGGCGATCAGCAAGCCCTCCAGCAGGTGTGCTCGCTCCTGCGCCTTTTTCAGGTCATATTTTGTCCGGCGGCTGATAACCTCCTCTTGGAAGGTCAAATATTCGTCCAGATAGTTCCGCAGGGTCAGCACTTTGGGCTGCTTCTGATTGTTGACCAGGGCCAACATATTGATGGAAAAGCTGGACTGCAAAGCGGTCTGCGCAAACAGGCGGTTTAAAACCACCTGGGGATTTGCGTCTTTTTTCAGTTCAATGACTATGCGCATGCCGTTGCGGTCGGACTCATCACGCAGGTCGGAAATGCCCTCCAACCGCTTTTCATGCACTTGATCCGCTATGTTCCGGATCAGCTGCCGCTTGTTCACCTGATAAGGCAGCTCATTGACAATAATGCGGATCCGGTCTTTGCCGTATTCTTCAAATTCTGTCCTGGCCCGAACCACAATCTTACCCCGTCCGGTGGCATAGGCGGTGCGGATGCCGCTGCGGCCCATGATGATGCCCTTGGTGGGGAAATCCGGACCCGTGATATACTGCATCAGGTCGCTGAGCTCTGCCTCCGGATTATCCAGTACACAGATGCAGGCGTTGATGACCTCGGTGAGGTTATGGGGCGGGATATTGGTGGCCATGCCGACTGCGATGCCGCTGGAACCATTGACCAGCAGGTTTGGGAAGCGGGAGGGGAGCACACGAGGCTCCTTCCGGGATTCGTCAAAGTTGGGGTCCCAATCCACCGTCTCCTTGTCGATATCCCGGAGCATTTCCCCGGCAATTTTGCTGAGGCGAGCCTCGGTATACCGGTAAGCGGCCGGGGGATCGCCGTCCACGGAACCGAAGTTTCCGTGTCCATCCACCAACATATAACGCATGGAAAAATCCTGGGCCAGGCGCACCATGGCATCATAGACAGAAGCGTCCCCATGGGGATGGTATTTACCCAGCACGTCACCCACGCAGGTGGCGGACTTTTTAAAAGGCTTGTCATTGGTGAGACCGTCCTCATGCATGGTGTAGAGGATGCGGCGGTGCACCGGCTTCAGGCCGTCTCTCACATCTGGGAGGGCGCGACCGATAATCACCGACATGGCGTATTCAATATAGCTGGACTGCATTTCGCCCACCAGCTCGGATTCTGTAATCACCTGATTGGGAAATAAAATATCCTCCGGTTTATAATCTCTCTTATGTGCCATACGTCCTCACCTCCTCAGATATCCAGATTGACGACATTCTTTGCATTTGCTTGGATCCACTGGCGGCGGGGTTCCACATCTTCACCCATCAGAACGGTGAAGATCTTATCCGCGGCAATGGCATCCCCCAGGGTGATGCGACGGAGAGAACGTCGCTCCGGGTCCATGGTGGTCTCCCAAAGCTCGTGGGGATCCATCTCACCAAGGCCCTTAAACCGGCTGATCTCTACCTTTGCGTTGGGATTGCCCTCCCGCATCTCGGCGCTGATCTTATCCCGCTCCTCATCAGAATAAGCGACCCGGGTGGTCTTGCCCTTGACTAACTTATACAGGGGAGGGACGGCGGAATAGACATAGCCGTGCTCGATCAGGGGCCGCATATAGCGGAAAAAGAAGGTCAGCAGCAGGGTGCGAATATGGGAGCCGTCCACATCGGCATCCGCCATAATGATAATTTTATGATAGCGCAGTTTTTCAATATTGAACTCATCGCCAATCCCGGCGCCCAGGGCCACAATCATGGGATAGAGCTTATCATTGCCATAGATCTTATCTGCCCGGGCCTTTTCCACATTCAACATCTTGCCCCACATGGACAGGATGGCCTGAAAGCGGGAATCCCTGCCCTGGATGGCAGAGCCGGCGGCGGAGTCTCCCTCCACGATATAAATTTCGCACAGGGAGGGATCCCGTTCGTTGCAATCCTGTAATTTGTCCGGCATCTGGCCAGACTCCAACCCCGTCTTTCGGCGGACAGATTCCCGGGCTTTCCTGGCCGCCTCCCTGGCCCGGGAGGCCATCATGGCCTTTTCCAGGATGGCCTTGCCCACAGAGGGATTTTCCTCTAGAAACTGGCTGAGTTTCTTTGACACAACGGAATTTACCAGGGTGCGGATCTCGCTGTTGCCCAATTTGGCCTTGGTCTGGCCCTCAAACTGGGCCTCCATCAGCTTGACGGAGATAACGCAGGTTAAACCCTCCCGGCAGTCCTCGCCGGTTACCTTCTCCTCGTCCTTTAACAGTTTCATCTTCTTACCGTAGGCGTTGAGCACGCTGGTGATGGCCCGCTTAAAGCCCTCCTCGTGCATGCCACCTTCAGGGGTGTGGATATTGTTGGCAAAGGAGACGATGATCTCATTATAGCTGTCCGTATACTGCATGGCGATCTCCGCAATGGAGTCCTCCTTTTCCCCGGACATATAAATCGCATTTGGATGAATTGGCTCCTTGTTTTCGTTGATGAAGGTGACAAATTCCCGAATGCCCCCCTCATAACACATAGTTTCCTCCTGCTCCTGCTCCGGGCGGCGATCCGCAATGTGAATGGTCAGGCCCGCATTGAGAAAAGCCTGTTCCCTCATTCTTTTGTGCAGGGTCTCATAGGAATAGACCGTATCCTCGAACATCTCCGGATCAGGCTTGAAGGTGACATGGGTCCCAGTGATATCGGTTTCTCCCACAACCGTCATCTCCTGAGTCACCTTGCCCCGGGAGAACCGCATCTCATAGATTTTTCCGTTGCGGTGGACCTGAACCACCAGCCACTCGGACAGGGCATTGACTACGCTGGCACCCACGCCGTGGAGGCCGCCGGAGACTTTATAGCCACCGCCGCCAAATTTTCCGCCTGCATGCAGGACGGTATATACCACCTCAAGAGCTGGACGTCCAGTTTGGGCCTGGATATCCACAGGGATCCCTCGTCCGTTATCCATGACGGAAATCACGTCCCCCTCCAGGATGGAAACACTAATTTCCGTACAATAGCCTGCTAGAGCTTCATCAATGGAATTATCCACAATCTCATAAACAAGATGATGGAGTCCGCTGGAGGAGGTTGAGCCGATATACATACCAGGCCGTTTGCGAACCGCCTCCAAACCCTCCAGAACCTGGATTTCCGCCGCGTCATATTCGTGATCGACCACGGTGCTCTTTTCCAATTCTTCAGACATAATTGTACCTCTTTTATTTACTGTACTTCGTTTTCTGCCAAAAACAGGAACCTGTGTATTCACTCAATCCGCTTTCCCATCGGCGCAGCAGGGTTGCCGTGGACAGCTGGGAAATATAAACCTTGACCCGCTTCCCGTCATCACAGACCACAAAGGATTTGGGAATTTCCTCACTGACATTGATGACTTTGCCGCTTTTTTCCGCCTTGGCCAGATAATCCCGGGTGATATGGGACTGGGACGTGATATCCAGATCATACATCCCCACGATATCCCGATCATCTACGATTACTGATTGTCCTAAATGCAGATACATGGTTCAGTCTTCCTTTCCGACGATTGCGCCATTGTGAATATGAAATACCCTTCCCTCCTCCATGGATTCCAGTTTCTCATCCTCGCAGCAGGTGATAAACACCTGCCCGCCCTTGATCCGGTTGAGAACAAATTCCTGCCGGCGGGGGTCCAGCTCGCTGAGCACATCATCCAAGAGAAGCACCGGATATTCCCCAATATCATGGAAGGCGATTTCCCGTTCCGCCAGCTTCAGGGAGAGGGCAGCCGTTCGGGTCTGTCCCTGGCTGCCGTAGGTCTTGGCGGAAATGCCATTCAGACTGACGATCAGATCGTCCTTGTGGGGACCTGCCAGGCAGGTGCGCGCCTCCAACTCCGCCCCCCGAAGTCTATCCTGCTGGGCCATTAATTTGGGAAAAAGGTCGGAAGGCTGCGCCTCTGGATTTTCCACCTCTTTAACTGTCTGGTAGTGAAGTCCCAGCTCCTCCCGTCCGCCGGAAAAATCCAAATGGATGGCAGGTGCGTATTCCTTCAATTTCCGGACATAGTGGGCGCGGTAGTGAATCAGGACCGCGCCGGTTTGAGCCATGCGGACATTAAAGTCGTCCAAAGGTGCCAGTAAATCCGGTTTTTCCTTCCAATCCCGCAAGATGCGGGTTTTATGCTCATACAAGCGGTTATACTCCGAAAGGGCCTTTGCATAGCGGGGGCGCAGATGGCTGATGGAGGTATCCAGGAACTTGCGTCGGGTGGCTGCCCCCTCCCGAATCAAATACAGATCCTCCGGACAGAACAGCACCGTGGTCAGGATGCCGGATAGTTCTGCGGCGCTCTTCAGCTTCACGTCGTTTCTTTTCAGCTGCCGCCGGCCGCCTCGGCGGAACAGGGCCTCCAGCTTGAACTGGCGCCCCTGGCTCCAAACTAGGGAGGTGATCCCGCCAAACTCCTGACCAAAGGAGATCAGCTCCTGATCCGATCTGGTCCGGTGGCTTTTGGCCGCCGCCATATAGTCCACTGCCTCCAGCAAATTGGTCTTACCCTGGGCATTTTCACCGTAAATCACGTTGATGCCCGAGTGAAACTGGGCGTACAGGCCGGAATAGTTGCGAAACCCCTCCAGCTGTAATGCGTCAACTCTCATTTGACAGTGATTTCAATATTCCCGAACGTCACCACATCGCCGGGGCGGATTTTTTTCCCCCGCATGGTGCAGACCTGGCCGTTGACCAAAACCTGGCCCTCCTGGATCAAATACTTGGCATCCCCTCCGGTCTCCGCCACACCCTCAAATTTTAGGAGGGATTCCAGCTTTATAAACTCCGTCGAGATTTCTGATGTTATTTTTTCCATATTTTAGACAAACCTTTCAATCAATTTGCCTTTAAACGGACAGGAAGGACCATATACAGGAAAGAATCTGAATCATCCGCAGGCTTAATCAGGCAGGGGGAGATGGGGGTGTTCAGTTCAATCCTGATTTCATCCGCAGGAGCCGCCTTCAAGGCATCCATGAGATACTTGTTGTTAAAGCCGATTTCCAGGTCTTTGCCGTCGCCGTTGACATAGCACTCATCATAGGCATTGCCAATGGCGGTACTGGTTTCAATTTTTATAATGTTGTCAGAGAATATGCAGCGCAGGGGGCTTTTCTGTTTCTCTGTGATAATTAGGGAAACCCGGTCCACGGAGGACATGACCATTTTCCGGGCGGCGGTGAGCACGATGGGGTTATTCTGGGGAATCGCCTGGCGGTAGTTCAGAAATTCACCCTCCAGACGGCGGGCAATCAGAGTGACGTTATCCACCTTAAACATGATGTGGCGTCCTCCCTGAACAAATTCCACAGGGTGTTCCTGGTCATCGGAATCCCCGCAGATCTTCTCTACCTCGGAGAGGGCCGCGCCAGGAACCACAAAGGAAAACTCGGGAATGCCGGATTTTTCTATGCACTGCTCCTTGCGTAGGGCCAGGCGATAGCCGTCCACGGAGACCACTGTGACGCCGCCTTGGGAATCCACCTCAAACAGAGAACCTGTGTGAATGGGCCGGGCCTGGTTGGTGGATACGGCAAAGAGGGTTTGTCCGATCATGGCTTTCAGCTTTCTCTGTTCAATTTTTGCGGAGTTCACATAGTCAACCGTGGGCAAAGAGGGGAATTCCTCTGCATCTGTGCCCAGAATGTTGAACTCGCTGATTCCGCATTTGATATTTACCATAAAGTTGTCAGAGGTGAACTCCACAATGTCATCAGGCAGACGGCGGACAATCTCTCCAAACAGGCGGGCGGAGAGCACCAGGCTGCCCTGCTGGGTGATATCCGCAGGAACCAGGGCTTGGATACCGGTTTCCAGGTTATAGCCGGTCAACTTCAGGGTGTCCTTTGCCTCCACTAGGATCCCCTCTAAAGCGGGAATTGAGCTTTTTACCGCCACAGTCCGGGATGTGACGTTGATTGCCTGTAGGAACAGGGCCTTTTCGCAGGAAAATTTCATATTTTATGCCTCCAATCAAAAGAAGATTTAAACGAATGGAATGTTCTCTCTAAGCTGCCGCGCAGCGGCTTGGGAGAAAAAAAGGATATATATTTAGTCGTAATAGTAGTAGGGAGCTGGAAAAGTGGAAAAGCAGAAAATTGCTTGAAAATACAGGGTGTTTGAACTCTGTGAAAGCGGTGGAAAAGGAATTGAAAAAAAGAGTGGTTTTCCACAGAGAAAACAAGAGCGTGAGTTTTCCACAGAATTACTTTCCACATGTGTGCAAAAGAGGTGGAAAATGTGGAAAACTTTATCTGGAAGATAAAACTGCCCCAATCCAAGTTTTTGCATGAAAATCAGTAGTTTCTTGCATTGATATTCGCGTTGATATCCTTGATGATCTCCGAGGTTTTACTGTCATCTTTGATCATCTTATCCACCTTTTCCAAGGCGTGCATGACGGTGCTGTGATCCCGGTTAAAGATCTGGCCGATCTCCTTTAGGGATAGGGAGGTGATGTGGCGGATCAGGTGCATGGAAATTTGACGGGCTAGATTGATATCTTTGGTGCGGGAGCTCCCCTTGATGTCCTTGGGCTCCAGGCCGAAGAACTTGGCAGTCTCTTCAATAATCTCGTCAGGGGAGGGGACAAATTCATCCCGTTCCCGAATTAGGTCCCGAATGGCCCGGATCACCGTGTCGATGTCCAGGTCAGAATTGAGAAGCTCCTGATACGCCAGGATTTTTCGAACGGTTCCCTCCAGTTGTCGCACATTGGAGGTGATATTCTCCGCAATGTACTCTACGACGGATTCCGGAAGGGGCAGGCCCATATTTAAAGCCTTCTTCTGGACGATGGCCATGCGGGTCTCATAGTCCGGGGGCTGAATATCCGCAATCAAGCCCTGTTCAAACCGGGTGCGCAAACGGTCCTCCAGGCGGAGCATCTCATTTGGCGGACGGTCGGAGGTTAAGACGATCTGCTTTTTGGCCTCATACAGGGTGTTGAAGGTGTGGAAGAATTCCTCCTGGGTGGAGTCTTTGCCGGCGATGAACTGGACGTCATCCATGAGCAGCAGGTCACATTCCCGGTATTTTGCGCGGAACTGTTCCATGGCGCTTTGCCGCAGGGCCTGGATCATTTCATTGGTGAAGGTTTCGCCTTTCACATAGCAGATGCGAAAGTTGGGAAAGTTAATTCTGGACTGGTTGGCGATGGCGTACAGCAGGTGGGTCTTACCCAGGCCGGACTGTCCGTAAATCAAAAGGGGATTATAGGTATAGGCGGGTTTGGTGGAAACAGCCTGTGCCGCATTGTAGGCGAAGCGGTTGGAGGAACCAACCACGAAGGATTCGAAGGTGTAGTCGTCGCTGCCAATGAGAATGTTGTGGTTCTCCTTATTTTTTTGAATGTTGCGTTCTTCCAGCTCATTTTCACAGAGGATAGTGACGTCTATTTCAGCTGCGAACAACTCTTTCAGAGCTTTTTTGATATAGTCCATGTAACGGGTGGTGATAATTTTCTGTTTAAAGCTGGTAGGCGTATAAATAATAAAACTGCTGCTGGTCAACTCAACAGCAACAGAGTCGTCAAACCAGGTGTGGATTGCGGTAGGCGTCAAATCTCCTTCCATCAGAGAGAGCACCTTGACCCAGATATCTGCGGCAGAATTCATAGATTAACCTCTCTTTATATTTTTTCATACTGTCCTTTTGAAGGAATCGCATGAGACAGGCATCATAGTCTCATTATACCAAACAACGGGGAATTTGGCAATGAATTTGGCAATCAAGATTACATTATAAATAAGAAATATCATGAGAAAAGTCCGGTTTTGTGTGCACAAATTGAGTCGGAACAGAAAAAATAGAAAATTTTCTGTTGACATAAGCTGATTAAATCCGTTATAATAAGTGGTACGCTCTGGAAGTATGTAATAACCAGGGTGTGGGATGTGACAACTACGGCCGGTGTTTCTCAGAGGTATCTCCTTCTGCCGGCTTGTTGAGTATTAAAATTTTCAGGAGGTGTCCACACTATGACCAAACGTACCTATCAGCCTAAGAAGCGTCATGTACAGAAGGTTCACGGTTTCCGCAAGAGAATGGCAACCGCAAATGGCCGTAAGGTTCTTTCCCGCCGTCGTGCAAAGGGCCGTGCACGCCTGTCCTACTAATGGTGCTGCGGACAGAACTAAATATTGCAGCTTGAGGGGCGGAGATGTGAAAATCTACCGCCCCTGCGAAGCATATATCTGCTTTGTCCATACCATTCAGGAGGGATCAGCGTGAACTATACGATTGTTCTCAAAAAAAACAGTGATTTCCGCCGGGCTTACCGGAAGGGAAAAACCTGCGCCGCGCCAAATCTCGCCATCTACTGCCAAAAAAACGGCACGGACCAAAACCGGCTGGGGATTACAACTAGCATCAAGGTGGGAAAGGCCGTGGTGCGCAACCGCATCCGCCGCCGCATTCGGGCGATCTATCGGCTTCATGAAACAGAGCTGAAGGCCGGGTATGATGTGGTGGTTGTGGCCCGTGTTCGCGCTGCGAATGCAACCTATGCGCAGCTAGAGAAGAATTTTCTCCAGTTGGCAAAGCGTGTGGACCTGGTGAAGGAGGGGAAGCAGCTTTGAAGTCTGTTATGATTTGGATGATCCGATTCTATCGGAAGTATATTTCCCCTGCGTTTCCGCCCTGCTGCCGGTTTATTCCAACCTGCTCCCAGTACGCCCTGGAAGCAATTGAGAAATATGGCGCACTCAAGGGCGGCTGGCTTGCATTGAAAAGGATCATGAAGTGTCAGCCCTTCCATAGACAAAAGTCCATTGTTTACGACCCGGTTCCCTGAAACCGGGGACTACCGCCATTTATTGGAGGCTAAGCTAAATGAGTATTTTAAATCCTGTCTTTAAGTTGTTCGGCAGATTCCTAATGCTGCTGTACACATGGACAAACAGCTATGTGCTGGCGATCGTGATCTTTACCGTTCTGATTAAGATGGTTCTTTTTCCCCTTGCCGTCAAAAGCAAAAAGAGTATGATGAAGACTCAGTCCCTCCAGGGAAAACAGCAGCAGCTGCAGAAGCAGTATGGCAAGGATAAGGAGCGCTATAACCAGGAACTGCAGAAGCTGTATGAAAAAGAGGGAATCAATCCCATGGGTGGCTGCCTGTGGAGCTTGCTCCCACTGCCTATCCTGTGGGGTGTGTACGCCGTTGTGCGCCGCCCTCTGTTCTTTATGTATAATTTGACCGCAGATCAGGTTACTGCCGTTCAGGAGGCTGTAGAAAAGGTCGCCGGGGCCCTCAGTGGAAACAGCGTCTACTATGAAATGAAGATTGCCAATCTGCTGAGCACGGACAGCAGTGCTCTGGAGGCAGCTAAGAATGTCCTGGGCGATGCAGCCAGCAAATTAGACACCACTATTAACTTTAATTTTTTGGGCATCAATTTGTCTGAAACTCCTACTCTAAAGTTCTGGACCAATGGCTGGACCTGGAGCAGCATCGGCCTGTTCCTGATCCCCATCCTGGTAGCAGTTGTCTCCGTTGTGTCCTCCCTGATCACCCAGAAGACCAATGCAATGACGCAAGAGGATGAGAAAAAGCCCGCAGATTCCACCACAAAAAGTATGCTGATCATGATGCCTCTGATGTATCTGTGGTTCGGTTTCATCATGCCTGCCGGTATGTGTGTATACATGATGATTTCTGTTATCATTCAGATGATTCAGGACAAGGTCGCCTCAAGGATGCTGCGCAGCAAGTTCGCAATTGCCCGGGCTGAGCAGGAGGAAAAGGAGCGCCTGGAGCGGGAAGAGGAGAAGCGACTCCGTGCCGAGCGCATTGAGCAGAGGAAGAAAGAGGAAGAAGAGGCGAGAAAGCGCAACAAGCGTGCTGGCGCCAATCATTCCAAGAAGGATAAGGGACCCACTACCGACAAGGGTGCCGTTGGAATCCGCCGCTATGCCCTGGGCCGTAACTATGAGCCTGACCGTTATGGCGGAGTGACTCCTTATAGGGATCCCACAGACATCATTGACGAGGCCGCAATTGAAGAGGCTCTGGCTAAAAAGAAAAATAAGAAACAGACCGCAGAGGAGGAGTCTCAGGTAGAAGAGACAGTCGCTCTGCAGGGATCCGAAGCGGTTGATGGGAAGGCCGAAGAGCCTGCTCAGACTGAGGATTCCCAAGAGGAATAATCACAAGAGGTGACAATTAGATGAAAAAATGGATTGAGTCCACCGGCAAGACCGAGGATGCTGCCGTTCAAAAGGCCCTGGCCGAGCTGGGACTGGATCGGGACGATGTTGAGGTTGAGATTCTGGCCCGTGCAAAATCCGGTTTTCTTGGCATTGGCAGCCAGCCTGCCAAGGTGAAGGTCACTTATGAAGCACCGGATGAGGAGCCCGTTGTGAAACCTGTGAAGCCGGTAGAACCCGCTCCTGTTGTGGAAAAGAATCCTGCTCCTAAGGCGGCAGAACCCTCTGAAATTCACCCGGAAAGGCCCGCGTCCAAGCCTGCGCCCAGTGTGGAAGAGGCTCCTGTTGAGGCTGGAAGCCGCGAGGAAAAGATTATCAGTTTCCTCAGCGGCCTGCTGGTTCAAATGGACAGTGAAGCTCAAATCAAGGTAAAAAAGGGCGAAAATGACAGTTATCAGGTGGAGCTGGTAGGAGAAAACCTGGGCAGCTTGATTGGCCACCGTGGCGAAACGCTGGACGCGATTCAGCAGCTGACCAATTACGCTGTGAACCACGGCCAAAATCATCGTGTCCGCATCCATCTGGACGCTGAAAATTATCGGGCGAAGAGGGAGGAATCCCTCCAGCGGCTGGCCCGTAAGACTGCTGGTAAGGCGGTCAAAAACCACAGAAATGTGACATTGGAGCCCATGAACGCCTATGAGCGCCACGTCATCCACGCAGCTTTACAGGATTATCCGGGAGTGACTACTTACTCCATTGGAACCGAGCCTAACCGGCGTCTTGTAATCGCTTATAACCGCGAGAAGTGAATAAAAAAGCGATCACCCTTCGGAGAAATCCGAGGGGTGATTTTTTGCGAAATTTTAAAGGATGGCGGATCAAAGGGGGATGTAAGCGCTAAGAATGAAGAATTGTTCTCCATTCCAAATCTCCCCGCTGCAAGCCGAGAATCAGCATTTCAGCAGTTGCCACATTGGTGGCTATGGGGATGTTAAATTGATCGCACAGCTTTGCAATATAGGTTAGGTCCTTATTCAGGTCCGTGGACTGGGGATCATTAAAAAATAGAACCATATCGATCTCGTTATAGGCAATACGGGCGCCAATTTGCTGACTTCCGCCATGTGCGTGGGAGAGATAGAGCTTGATAGGGAGACCCGTTTCTTTTGCAACCAGTTTGCCTGTGGTATTGGTTGCACAGATATTGTGCTTGGATAAAATGCCACAATAGGCGATGCAAAACTGAACCATCAATTCTTTTTTCTTATCGTGAGACATCAGCGCAATATTCATTGGAACTCTCCTTCTTTCTTATTTATAGTTTGGCGTTCTGTTTAGCGCAGGTGCATCAGGGGGACGGATTCTCCTTCCAGGCGCCGTGCAATGCGGTGATATGCAGTAGGCGCGCCCTTATTTGCCACAGTGATCACAGGGATTCCTTGATTGGATGCAATGGAGACCCGTTCATCCTCTGGAACCAGGCCCAGAAGGGGGAGACCAGTCAGATCCATTGCGTCATCAATGGTGGTATTTAGGCGGCGGAGCAGTTTGGGCTTTACCCGGTTAACAACCAGGTGGGAAACCGTGACCTTTCCCTCTAACAGAGTGGAGGTGCGCTGGGCATCACGGAGGGAGGAGGAATCTGAGGTGGAAACAATGATGGCGCGGTCCGCGCCGGAAATTGCCAGGTGGAAGCCCGGGCCGATTCCGGCCGGTGCGTCCATGAGGATGTAATCAAACCGCTCCTTAGCGCTTTGGATCAGATCATACATGGCATCATTGGAGATAAGTTCCGCTGGGGTAATGACTGGTGCTGTCAGAAGAAACAGGTTTTTGATCTTCTGATGCTCCACAGCAGCGTCAGAGAGCGAACAGCGGCCCTCCATCACATCTGTAAAATCCATCAGAACCTGATCGCTCATGCCAAGGGTCAGATCCAGATTGCGAAGGCCAATGTCGCCATCAATACACAGTACTCTGCGGCCCATCGCGGCAAGGCAACTGCCAACACCCCCGGTGATGGAGGTTTTTCCGGTACCGCCTTTTCCTGATGTGATGACAATCGCTGTTCCCATGACTCCTCCTCATAGATGGTATCAATAGAATTATAACATAAAATTGAAAAAAACTAAATAGAAATTTTAGTGAAATTGGTAAAGAATTTTCATTT
>CAYLVH010000016.1:0-28080 GCA_964387095.1 uncultured Oscillospiraceae bacterium | reverse complement strand
TACTGGATTCTAATATGCTGCTTAGAGTCCTTTCTCAAAATTGATTTCCGTGCAGCGGTCCCAGGTATGTATCCCCTCAGAGGACAGCCTTCACAGCGTCAATGGGCATATCCCTGCCCGTCCACAGCTTGAAGGCGGCGGCGCCCTGGAAGAGCACCATGGGCAGGCCGTTCACGGTACGGCAGCCGTACTCCCTGGCCATTTTCAGCAGGGCAGTCTCCGCCGGGGAATAGATCACATCGGTGATAATCAGCTCAGGATAGAGGAAGCTCTCGTCCGGGATCAGCTTCTGGCCCTCCAGCCGGCCCATGCCCACGTTGGTGGCGTTTGCCAGAATATAGGACTCCGAAATCTCCCGCCTCAGGCATTCCAAATCCTCCAGCTTGTGAACCGTGGCCTTGCAGTTGGTATTCTCGTTGATCACCTGGGCATTGTGCCGGGCCCGGGCATAGAAGGGGTCATCCCCGTTGAAGATGGAAATCTCAGCCACGCCGTCCAGGGCAGCCTGCATCACGATGGCGGTGGCGGCTCCCCCGGAGCCAAGGACGGTCATCTTCTTCCCCGCCGGGTCAAAGCCGTTGTCCTTCAAGCCCGCCATATAGCCCATGCCGTCCGTGTTGTAGCCGTGGAGCACGCCGTTCTCATTGACCACGGTGTTGCAGGCGCCGATGAGCCAGGCACTGCTGTCCACCACGTCCAGATACTTCAGAATATCCGTCTTATAGGGCATAGAGACATTGAACCCCCGGATACCCATGGCCTGCAGGCCCTTCACCACATCGTCCAGCTGATCCGGGCCGAAATCAAAGGCCAGATAGACATAGTCCAGGCCCAGGGCCTCAAAGGCGGTGTTATGCATCATGGGGGACTTGCTGTGCCGGATGGGGGTGGCGATCAGGCCGATCAACTGGGTGTAGCCCGTAATTCTCTGGGGCATTGTATATCGCTCCTTTTTCGTTGATTTACTGTTTTAAAGCGCTACATCAATCGTATCACAACATGTCCTCTTTGGCAAGGGCTTCCAGAATCAGATTCACGGTGCGCTCCGGGGAGGAAAAGTCCTGAATAACCACATGGCTGGCCTTTTCATACTGGGACGCCCGGTCCAGAAACCGCTGCACAAAGGCCTCCCGCCCATCCTGGGCCAGGGGCCGGCCCTCCATGGACTCGGAGGCAAAGGTGGACTCAGGGTCCCGCTTCAGCCAGACCACCAGGCCATTGTCCCTGAGCGCCTGGGCGTTCTCCCAGCGCAGGGGCAGGCCGCCCCCAGTGGCGATAATCAGGCCCTCTTTGGCCCCCAGCTTCTTTGCCACTGAGGTCTCCACATCCCGGAAGTACCCCTCCCCGTCGGCGGCGAAAATGTCGCTGATGGACCGACCCTCCTGGTTCACAATCACCTCATCCGTGTCTACCAGGGGGCGGTTCAGTTTTTGGCTCAGCAGCTTTCCGCAGGTGGTCTTTCCGCAGCCCATCATGCCGATCAAAACCAGATTTTTCATATTAGGCTCCTCCCTCAGTCCAGATTCGACTTGAAGTTGCCGAACACCCTGAGATCCGCCGTGGTTTGGGTCAGCTCGTGCATGACCCCCTCCATCCCGGCTTCGGTCAGGTTTCCGGTGAACTCCACAAAGAACATGTACTCCCAGCTGTGTTCCGGGATGGGCCTGGATTCCAGCCGCACCAGGTTCAGCCCGTGGACCGCAAAAATGCTCAGCACCTCATGCAGGGATCCGGACTGGTGGGGGGTGGTGAAGGAGATGCAGATCTTGTCCCTGCCGTCCCGGAGCTCCATCCTGGGGGAGATCACCACAAAACGAGTGGTGTTCTTGCTGTTGGAATTGATATCCCGGGCCAGAATGTTCAGGCCGTAAAGCTCCGCCGCCCGGCTGGAGCAAATGGCCGCCTTGGTCTTGTCCTGCTGCTCCACCACACTCTTGGCGCTCCCCGCAGTATCCGCCTGGGGCATCCGCCTCCAATTGGGATGCTGGTTCAAATATTGCTCACACTGGAACAGGCCCTGCTCGTGGGAATAAACCGTCTGAATGTCCTCCAGCGTGGCGCCGGGCAGCGCCATCAGGCAGTGTTTGACCTGCACCGTGGTCTCCCCGACGATGTAGCACTCATACTGGGCCAGCAAGTCATAGACCTGACGGATGGCGCCGGTGGAGGAATTTTCAATGGGCAGCACCGCGTAATCCGCTTCCTTGTTTTTCAGCGCCAAAAAGGTGTCCTCAAACTGGTACATTCCCTTGGCTCTGACATCCTGGCCGAAGAAGTCAACGGCCGCCATTTCGCTGTAAGCGCCAGGCTCCCCCTGGTAGGCCACCCGGGGATTCTCCACCGGGGCCCGCCACTGGTTCAGGGCGGAGATGTACCGGTCATAACTGGGGACGCTTGTCCCCTCATGCACCAGCTTCCGCTGTTGCTTCCGGGAGAGGGCCATGATGGTTTCATACAGGGCAGTCACGTCGGTCTTCAGCTTGGGATTTTGAAGCCACGCCACCTTCTTTTTCAGCACATCCCGCTCCCGGCCGGCGTCCAGCACAGGCATGCCGTTGCGCTTTTTATACTCCCCCACCTTCTGGGTGATCTCCATGCGGCGCTCAAACAGATGTACAATTTCCCGATCCACCTCGTCGATGAGCCCCCGCAGCAAATCAAGTTCGCTCATGGTTCCTCCTCCTCAAATATCCAGCAACTGGCAGACGGCCAGGGCCGCGGCGGCCTCGATCACCGGCACTGCCCGGTGAACCACGCAGGGATCGTGGCGCCCCTGGATCACCAGCTTGTCATTCCCCAGGTGCTCCAGATCCACGGTGTCCTGCTCCCGGGAAATAGATGGGGTGGGGCGCACCGCCACGGTGCAGACCACCGGCATCCCGTTGGTAATCCCGCCATTGACCCCGCCATTCACATTCCCCGTCAGGTAGATTTCCCCGTCCCGGACGCGGATGGGGTCATTGCACTGGCTCCCCCGCATGGCGGCCATGGCGAAGCCCGCGCCGAAGGAGATCCCCTTCACGGCGGGAACCGCGAACATGTGCTGGGCAAAAACGCCCTCCACGTTCTCTCCGAACTCCGGCGCCCCGATTCCTCCGGGCAGACCCAGCACGGCGCACTCGATGGTGCCCCCCACGCTGTCCTGCTCCTGCTTGGCTTGCAAAATCGCCGCCTGCATGGCCTCCCCCTGGGCATCGTCAATGGTGGGGAAGGACTTCTCCGCCACCCGGCGCATCAGGCCGGGGTTCATCCGGATTTCCCCAAAGAGGGTGTCCGAAATCCCCGCAATACTGGCGATATGCGCTCCCACGGTGATCCCCTTGGGGGCCAGAATCTGCTTGGCCACCGCCCCGGCAAACACCAGCGGGGCCGTCAGGCGGCCGGAGAAGTGCCCGCCCCCCCGGTAGTCGTTGCAGCCATGATAGCGCAGGAATCCGGGATAATCCCCGTGGCCGGGCCGGGGATGGGTTTTCAGCAGGGAATAATCCTTGGAATGCTGGTCCCCATTCCGGATGATGGCGCACAGGGGGGTCCCGGTGGTTTTCCCCTGGAAATAGCCGGAGAGGATCTCCGGGACATCCGCCTCCTTCCGGGAGGTGGACAGGGGGCTTTTCCCCGGGGCCCGGCGGGCCATCTCAAAGGAGATCTCCTCTAAATCCAGCGCCAGCCCAGCCGGCACCCCGGTCAAGGTCACGCCAATGGCGGGACCGTGGCTTTCGCCAAAAATCGTATGCTTCACTTCGTGGCCTCCCGTCTGATCCGTCCCCCGAGGCGTTCGTAGTCCTCCCAGAAGGTGGGATAGGATTTATTGACACAGTCCGCCCCCAGCAACGTCACAGGCTCCAGGCTCCGGGTGGCGGCGATTGCCGCCATCATGGCAATGCGGTGGTCGTTGTGGCTATCCACCACGCCCCCCTTCAGGTGCTCCACGGCGGTGATGGTCAGCGCGTCGGGGTGTTCCTCCACCCGCCCCCCCAGAGTATTCAGCACCTGGGTCACGGTGGCCAGGCGGTCGCTCTCCTTCATCCGCAGCCGGGCGGCTCCCCGGATCCGGGTGACGCTTCCCGGTTGGCGCAGGGCCGCCTGGGCGGCCAGGGGCGGCACCAAATCCGGACATTGGCTGACATCCAGCGCCACCTCTCCCTGACCCCGGAGCTTTTCATAATAGGAGACCATCACCTTATCCCCCTGGGCCGAGTCCGGATTCATCCCCCGGATCTCCAGGCTGCTGCCCAGGCCCTTGGCCGCGTAGAAAAAGCCCGCCTGGGAGTAGTCCCCCTCCACCTTGCCGTTGTAGGGCCGGTAGGTCTGATTGCCCGGGACGTGCCAGCCCGTCTCTGTCTCCCCCACCGTCACGCCGAAGGCCTCCAGGGCGTTCACGGTCATATCCACATACCCCCGGGATTCCAGGGGGGTGGTCAGCAGAATCTCGCTGTCCCCCTCCAGCAGGGGGAGGGCGTAGAGAAGGCCGGTGACAAACTGGGAGGACACGTCCCCAGGCAGCCGGTAACCCCCTGGCTCCAGCTTGCCGTAGATCTCCAGCTGGTCCTGATGCCGGTGGTACCAGATGCCCTTTTCGTCGAAGAGGTCCTCATAGGGCTTCAAAGGCCGCCGCATCAACCGCCCCTGGCCGTGGAAGCTGCCCCCCTGGCGCACCGCCAGGGCCACGGGGATCAGAAACCGCAGGGTGGAGCCGGATTCCCCGCAGAACAGCCCCGGCGTATCGCAGCAGGGGGTGCAGGGGTAGCGGTTTCTCCCCACGCCGGTGATGTCCCGCCCGTCCTGGCTGGCCTGGGCGCCCAGCGCCCGCATACAGCGCAGTGTGGCCAAAATATCCTGGCTCAGCGCCACGTTTTCCAGGCGACTCTCCCCCTCCGCCAGGGCAGCGGCAATAATCAGCCGGTGGGCCTGGCTCTTAGAGGGAGGCGGGGTGATGCTGCCGTGAAGCAGCCCCGGTTCAATGGTTACGTTCATACTCTCATCCTTTCGCGAAGGGAGCAATCAGTTCCATAGCTCTCTCCTTGTTCAGCTTGGTAGGAGCGGTCTCCCCCAGCCGGTTCAGCAGGATCAGCGTGATCTGATTGCCTGCGGACTTCTTATCCAGGCCAACCGCCTTCCGGTAATCCTCCGGGGAGCAGTCGATGGAATCCGGCAGGCCGAACTGCCTCACCGCCTGGGCAATCTGCTCCGGCACCTCCCCTGGGGTGATCCCCAGCCGGACGCCGATCTCCGCCGCCCGGCACATCCCGGCGGCCACGGCCTGCCCATGGGTATAGGTCTCGTAGTGATAGGCCAGCTCATAGGCGTGGCCCAGGGTGTGACCGAAGTTCAGGATCATGCGTTTGCCGGTATCGTGCTCATCCTCCAGCACCACCTCCACCTTGATGGCGCAGCAGGTGTGCAGAACCTGCTCAATGTTTGCCATAATTCCCCTCCGATCCCCGCAGTCCAGCAGGAACTGAAAGAACTCCGCATCCCAGATGCAGCCGTATTTCAGGACCTCGGCCATGCCGTCGGAGAAGGCTTCGTCCGTCAGGGTATTCAGGCACTGGGGGTCCATCAGCACCGCCCGGGGCTGCCAAAAGGCCCCGGCCAGGTTCTTGCCGCTTTTCAGGTCGATGGCTACCTTCCCCCCCACGGAGGAATCCACCTGGGCCAGCAGAGTGGTGGGCACCTGGATATAGTCCACCCCCCGCAGGATGGTGGCCGCCGCGAAGCCCGTCAGGTCCCCCACCACGCCCCCGCCCAGGGCGATCACAGCGTCGGTGCGGGTCAGGCCGCACTTCATAAATTCCTCATACAGATAGCCCAGCATCTCCAGGGACTTGGAGGACTCCCCGGCGGGGATGGTGATCACCTTCACCTCAAACCGCTGGGCAAAGCTGTTCTTGACAATTTCCCCATACAGCGGCCCCACATTGCTATCCGTCACAATGACAAACCGTCTGGCCCTGGGGCAGGCGGTGCGGCAGTAGCGCCCCACGGAGGACAGCAGGCCGGACTCGATGAGGATGCTGTACTCCTTGTCCGGCAAAGGAATGTTTAAGCTTCTCATGGCTTACACCAGCCTTTTGCCCATCAGGTCCACCAGCGCGCTAATCTTATCCATCAGCGTGTCGAAGGTAGCGGGGGTGATGGACTGCTGGCCGTCACAGCGGGC
Source organism: uncultured Oscillospiraceae bacterium (assembly GCA_964387095.1). Classification (GTDB taxonomy): domain Bacteria; phylum Bacillota; class Clostridia; order Oscillospirales; family Oscillospiraceae; genus JAJQBJ01. The sequence goes on along the minus strand of CAYLVH010000016.1, from coordinate 21,920 downwards.
ATGGGCGGGGTCGTTGTGAACCTCCACGATGATTCCGTCCGCGCCGGCGGCGATGGCTGCCATGGTCAGCGGCTCCACCAGCCAGCGGGCGCCGCCGGAATGGCTGGGGTCCACGATCACAGGCAGGTGGCTCATGCGCTTGATGGCGGGGATGGCGGAGACGTCCAGGGTGTTGCGGGTATAGGTTTCGAAGGTGCGGATCCCCCGCTCGCAGAGGATCACGTTCTCGTTGCCCTCGCTCATGATATACTCCGCAGACATGATCCACTCCTCATAGGTGGCGGACAGGCCCCGCTTCAGCAGGACGGGCTTGCTCATCCTGCCCACCTCCTTCAGCAGGTCGAAGTTCTGCATATTCCGGGCCCCCACCTGGACCAGATCCACCTTCTCCTGGAAGAGTTCGCAGCAGCGGGGGTCCATGATCTCGGTGACAATGGGCAGGCCGGTGGCCTTCTTGGCCTCCACCAGCATATCCAGGCCCTCCGTTCCCAGGCCCTGGAAGGAATAGGGGGAGGTGCGGGGCTTGAAGGCGCCGCCCCGGAGCATACAGGCTCCAGCCGCCTTCACATCCCGGGCAATGCCGGTGATCTGCTCCGTGCTCTCCACCGAGCAGGGGCCTGCAATCACGCCGAAGTTGCCCCCGCCGATCTTGACCTTCCCGATCTCCACCACCGTATCCTCCGGGTGGAACTTGCGGTTCGCCCGCTTGTACGGCTCCTGGACCCGCATGACACGCTCCACATGCTCATTGAGCAGCAGATCATCCGCGTCCAGCTGGGTGGTATCCCCCACCAGGCCCAGGATGGTGCACCCCACACCGTGGGTCACGCCCACCTGGAGCTTCTTGGCCTCAAACTCCTTGACCAGCGTCTCAATATCCTTGCGGCCGGTACCCGGCTTCATAACAATAACCATCAGTTTCATACTCCTTTCTTTCTGCATAGAAAAAAGCCCATTGATGATGCAACATCAATGAGCTAGAATTCCCCTTTTCCCTATGGAGGGCTACCCATTTTCTCTGCATCCTATCTCTATTATGACATGCCAAAAGAGCCGGCGCTCATAAATCGAGTCTGGCCAAAAGATGCAAAATAGGATGCGATTGCAGGGTAATTGCGCTTCATACGGCACCTCAGATACTTAGGTTATTATCATTATACCCGTATCTCCGGAGATTGCAAGCATTTTTTCTCCCCCATCGCCCCTCTTTTTCCATTTTTTAGGGAAAGTTCTTAGAACGATACCCTTGACAATTCCCCTCGGGGACAGTATGATATGGCTGACAAATCTCATTGGAAAGGAGCACCAGAAGTATGTCAAAGTATGTTGCCAAATATCGCGAAAATGACAGCCAATTTGGAGAAGAAGTCTTCCTCTCTATTGAAGGCACGGATTATGGCTTCGTTGCTGTTCCCGACAATGGTGACGAACTGGATCTTTACCCCGCGTATACTGTGGAGGAAGCCATCGAGGACATGGAGTACTTCTTCTCGGATTTTGATACCTTCGAAATGCTGGACTGAGCTTCCCCTCGGATTCATATGGAAAATCTGACTGGCATGGCTCCATGGGCCATGCCAGTTTGCGCGTCCGTCATTCAATGGGTTTCCCGGTCGATGTATTCCGCCTTGGTCTTGGAATACATGATCCGCTGGGCGCCGTAGAGACTCCAATAGCCGGAGAGCATGTAGCTGACCGAGATAATAACCGCGAACAGGGCGACCCCCTTCCCGGCAAACAGCTCATAGGCCAGCAGGATGGAGGTCAGCGGACAATTGGTGACGCCGCAAAACACCGCCACCATACCGGCGGCCGCGCCGAAGGAAGCTGGGAGCCCCACCAGTCCCCCAGCCAAGCAGCCAAAGGTTGCCCCTGCGAACAGGGCGGGGACAATCTCGCCGCCCTTATATCCCTCCGCCAGGGTCAGCGCCGTCAGGAGGATCTTGATGATGAACGCCTCGGGCCGGGCGCTGCCTGCCACTGCCTGGGTGATCACCTCCATCCCCGTGCCGTTGTAGTCCGTCCCCACGATCAGTGAGAGAAGGGCAACCACGACACCCCCCAGCAGGGCCTTTCTGTAGGGCTGTTTGGTCACCAGGCCATAGAACTCGGGCATGATGTGCATAATCATGCAGAAAAGCACCGCCACCAGGGCGCAGAGCACCCCAAAGGCCAGCAGGCGCACCAGGTTCAGAGCCGTCAGCTCCGGGACCGCCAGCAGCTGGAACCAGGTGGGGGAAACCCCCAGCTTGCCGGCAACCATCTGGGCGATCAGGGCGGAGAGCACGCAGGGCACGATGGCCGCGTAGTACATCACCCCCACGCTGACCAGCTCCATGGCGAACACCGCCGCCGCCAAGGGCGTGCCGAACAGGGCGGAGAACCCCGCCGCCATCCCGGCCATGGTGATGACCCGCTCGTCCTTTCCGTCCAGCTTCATCCAGTGGCCGATGCAGTTGGACATGCAGCCCCCCAGCTGCAAAGCCGCCCCCTCACGGCCAGAGGAGCCGCCGCAGAGGTGAGTCAGCACCGTCCCCAGGAAGATCGGCGGCGCCGTGCGGATGCGCAGGGGCTTGGCATCCCGCACCGAGGCAATGACAAACTCGGTGCCCTTGTCGTCGCTCATGCCCGTGACCTCATAGCTGGCCACGATCAGCAAGCCCGCCACCGGCAGCAGACAGATTAGCCATGGATATTCCCCCCGCAGGGCGGTCACCGCCTCTATAGCGTGGTGAAACCCGGCGCCCACGCCCCCCGTCACTACCCCGATGATGCAGGCAAATAAAATCCACTTCAGAAACGTGCAGCCGTTCTCCCAAATGGTGCGCCCCCACCGGCGCAGCGGGAGATAGTACCCCACCGCTGATTTCCAATCCATAAGCAGAAGCCCTCTTTTTCTATATTCTCTCAGTTGATTATATCACAGCTAAATATTTTTTTCACTTTATTCATAGATTTTCTCCGGGTTGTGCTATACTATAGCCTGTATAAATATGTTATGAAACAAGGGAGGAATTTTTCGTGCCTTCGGACCCTATATGGCCCAGTATGATCCTTTTGATTTTCCTGCTCGTTTTTTACGCCCTCTGCACCGCCTGTGAGACGGCGCTGGACTCCATCAGTGAAGCCGGCCGCAGCAGGCTCGCCGAGGAAACGGACAAGCGCGCCATCTTGTTGGTGAAGACCATCAACGACCCGGAGCACTTCCAATCCGGCTTCCATCTGGCCGCCCTGGCGGCGGAAACCGCCTGGTTTATCTTCGGGCTGTTTGAGCTTTGCCCCCTGGTGACCCTGCCCGCCGCCGGAAGCGCCGCCGTCACCGGCGGAATCCTGGCCTGCCTGCTGTGGCTCTTCGGCCGCACCATCCCCCGCCGGGCGGCGTTGGGCAGCCCGGAGCGGACGGGTCTGCTCCTCTGCTCCCTCTTCAACCCCCTGGTGGCCCTGCTGACCCCCATCACTGCGCTCTTCTTGCTCCTCTCCAACGGCATCCTCTTCCTGCTGCGCATCAAGCCGGAAAAGGAGGACTTGGACGTCTCCGTGGCGGAGATCCGGGCCATGATGGACATGGGCCAGGAGGCGGGGACCATCGAAGCCGACGAGAAAGAGATGATCGAGAACATCTTCGACTTCAACAGCATCAGCGCCGAGGACGTAATGGTCCACCGCACGGACATGGACCTGGTCTCCCTGGAGGACACCCAGGCGGATATTCTGTCCCTGATCCAAGACAGCGGCCGCTCCCGCTTCCCCGTCTGCGGGGAGGATGCGGACGACATCGTGGGCATCCTCTATACCCGGGATTTCCTGCTGAACCTCCAGCGGGAGAACCCCCTCCCCCTGAAATCCCTGCTGCGACCCGCCTACTTCATTCCTGAATCCGTCCGGGCAGACGTGCTCTTCCACGATATGCAGGCCCGGGCGGTTCAGATGGCCATTGTAGTGGATGAATACGGTGGCACCAGCGGCCTGGTCACCCTGGAGGACCTGCTGGAAGAGCTGGTGGGCAACATCTATGACGAGTTTGACCAGAAGGCTGAGCAGGAAATCGTCCAGCTGGAGCCAAACTTGTGGCGGGTCGCCGGCAGCGCGGAGCTGGAAACCCTGGCCCAGGTCCTGGACATCCGGCTCCCCGATGAGGAGCTAGCGGACACCTTGGGGGGCCTGGTGTTCTCCTGCCTGTCCGTCATTCCCGAGGACGGCTCCATGCCGGATGTGGACGCCTGCGGCCTCCACATCAAGGTGGAGCAGCTCACCGACCGGCGGGTGGAGTGGGCTATGGTCTCCAAGCTGCCCCAGGAGCAGGAGCCGGATACATAATCCCCTTTCCGCGCAGTTACTGGTCAGAACAACCACCATGCCCTAGAAAATTTTGAAAAATTTTGAATTCCCCTCTTTCCAAGAAAACGTTTTCGGTATAAAATACGGTGGTGAAAGAAGGTTTTACCGAGATAATTGGAGGATAAAAATGAAACAAAGAAGATATACAAAGATCATCTGCACCCTTGGCCCCGCGGTGGGCAATGAGGAATCCATCCGCGCCTTGATCAAGGCCGGCATGAATTGCGCCCGTTTTAACTTCTCCCACGGCTCCCACGAGAGCCATCTGGCAACCCTGCAGCGGGTGAGAAACGTCCGGGATGCCCTGGGCGCTCCCGTGGCCACTATGATGGACACCAAAGGCCCTGAAATCCGCACCCGTACCTTTGAAAACGGTTCTGTCACCCTGAAAAAGGGACAGTCCTTCACCTTGACCACCCGCAACGTCACAGGCACGGAGGAGATCGTCGGAGTCACCTATCAAAATCTCCATAATGAACTGCAGCCCGGCCGCCAGGTCCTCATCGACGACGGCCTCATCGGCCTGCGGGTCACGGAGATCAAGGGTCAGGATATCATCTGCACGGTGGAAGCCAGCGGCCCCCTGTCCAATCACAAATCCATCAATCTACCCGGCATTAAAATCCACCTGCCTGCCCTGACCCAGCAGGACGAGCAGGATTTGATCTTCGCCTGCCAGCAGGACTTTGATTATGTTGCAGCCTCCTTTATCCGGAAGGCCAGCGATGTTCAGGCAATCCGCCAGGTGCTCAACGCCCATGGCGGCGAGGAGATCCGCATCATCTCCAAGATTGAAAATCAGGAGGGTGTGGACAATATGGACGAAATCATCGCCGCCTCCGACGGCCTCATGGTCGCCCGGGGTGATCTGGGGGTGGAGATTCCCGCGGCCCAGGTCCCTGTGCTGCAGAAGGCCATGATTCAAAAATGCCTGCGCTACGGCAAGCTGGTCATCACCGCCACCCAGATGCTGGACTCCATGATCCGCAATCCCCGCCCCACCCGGGCAGAGGTCTCCGACGTGGCCAACGCCGTGTTCGACGGCACCAGCGGCGTCATGCTCTCCGGCGAGACGGCCAGCGGCAAGTATCCCGTGGAGGCCCTCTCCACCATGAGCGATATTTGCACCGTCGCAGAGCAGTCTATCCACTATTGGGCCCGTTTCCAGTCCACCACCCCCGGTGATAGACTCAACATCAATGACGCCATCACCCATTCCTGCTGCCTCACCGCCCGGGACCTGGAGGCCAAGGCCATCCTCTGCGCCTCCAAGTCCGGCCACACGGCCAGGATGATCTCCCGGTTCCGGCCCGGCTGTCCCATCGTGGCCCTGACCCTGACCGAAAAGGTGCGCCGCCAACTGGCCCTGGAGTGGGGTGTGATCCCCTGCCTGACTGGCAATGTGGACTCCACAGACCGCCTGTTCTCCCTGTGCGCTGAAAACGCCTGGAAGGAGCGCCTGGTGGACAATGGCGATACCGTGGTCATCACCGCAGGTGTTCCCATCGGCCAGTCTGGCTCCACCAACCTGATTAAAGCCCAGGTCATCGACATGGAGGAATAAACCTATACAAAGCCTCAGCAACTGCCCCCTGTACCGTTTGATACCGGGGGCAAAATTTTAGCAGAAAAGCAATCCAGATAAAAAACAAATCCGAACGCACGGTCCACTCCCAGGGCGTTCGGATGAGTTACATTTGGTCGGAGTGCGGGGACTCGAACCCCGGGCCTCCTGCTCCCAAATGTGTGTCTGAACCTTCAGCGGGCACTCTTGCACCCTCTTTGGTGCTTTCCTCCGCTTCGGAAATTCCTCTTTAACACGCTTTTGCCCTGCTTGTTTCAAGAAAACCTTTCGTCTTTTGGGATTCGTGTGGGATTGGATTCTGTATATTAAAAGATGTTCCGCCCGGTTTGAGGAGGCAATGATAGGGCGATCACCTCAGAGCAGAGGCGCAGAAACTGCGCCGCATAAACAAAGAAATAAGCCGTGCAGAAACCGGAAGCAAATTTCCTGCAGCCATAGGGGATCATCTTGGTCAGTAAGTATATCATTACAATGACATAAAAACTTCCTCCAATCGACGGAAACCACTTGAAACTATATCATTAAAATGATATAGTTATGGCGAGAACAGGAGGGTGACTATGCCAAATCTAATCAAACTCTATCACGGCTCTGATAAAATTGTCGAGCGTCCCGAACTGGGCAAAGGCAGCGCCAAAAATGACTATGGCCAGGGTTTCTACTGCACGATGCATTATGAGCTGGCCTGCGAATGGGCATCGAAGAACGAAGCCGTCAACGGCTATGCAAATGAATATGAATTGGATCTATCCGGCTTGAAGGTATTGGATCTATCCGACCCGGCCTACAATATCCTGAACTGGATTACGCTGCTGATTCAAAACCGCACCTTCACCTCCACTGCGCCCATCAGTAAACAGGCACAAGCGTATCTCATCGAGAATTTCAGCATTGATGTCTCTGACTACGATGTGATCAAAGGTTATCGGGCAGACGATTCCTACTTCTCCTTTGCCAAAGATTTCGTGAACAACACGATTTCCGTTCAGCAACTGGCCAAAGCCATGAAGCTGGGCAAACTGGGGATTCAGTATATGCTGCGTACCGAAAAGTCGTTTGCTAATCTGACTTATGTTGGAGCGCAGGAAGTAGATTGGACCATCTACCACGCAAAATATCTGAAGCGCGATTTGAAAGCAAGAAGTGATTACTCAAAGAGCAGAGCGGATCTGACGATCGATTCCAATGAACTGTATGTTCTGGACATCATTCGTGGAGGTATCAAACATGGAGATCCACGCCTATAACAAACTATATCTCGAAAACGCCATGTCTGCCATGGGGACCATGCTGGACTATGCCGTGAATTACCGCCACTGGGAAATTGACAAGTTCTTTCAGGCATTTCTTGAAACAAAACTGCTTCCCCAGCAATTTGAAAGCGGACACCCCGACATAGTTGCCGGCAAGTCCGGCGTCGAACTGTATCTTTGCGTAACCGGAGAAAACGAAAGGAATCTCCCGGAGTATGTAGAATTTGATCGCTCACCGGAATATTGGGTGGGCTGGGCGTTGGCCTACTGCCAGTGGTATATGAATCGAACCTTCCGAGCCATCACCGCTGTTGTGAAACCCAGTGAAATGCTTCAGTGGTACCCGATTTACCACGAGATGGATATTCTGCATGTGGTGGATGCCTTCGAAGAACGAATCAAGAAGACGCCAACCAATCTGGAGCGTCTGCGCAAGCAAGCTGGGTACTCCCAGGCGCAGCTTGCAGAACTGAGTACGGTTTCTCTACGCTCCATCCAGATGTATGAACAGAGAAACAACGACATTTCCAAGGCACAGTTCAATATCCTCAACGCACTGGCAAAGGTGCTGAACTGTTCCGTCTATGACTTGGTGGATGGAGGGGAATGAGAATTTTCGCCCCTGTTTTTCTCCTCACTTTCCTGTCTTTCCAGTAGCTATTTCCCTCTTTCTGTGATATTGTTCGTTTGCAAAAGGAGGCGACGACATGCAGAACGAAAACAGATACACAGTAGGCCAATGGTGCGACCGCTGGTTCCATGAGAATCAATGCAAATGGAACAGCAGCACCGTGGGCGGATACCGCAATCTGATCTACCGCCACATCACCCCCGAAATCGGTAGTACCTCACTGACAGAACTGACCGAAGACACCGTCACCAGCTTCTATGATAGCCTGCGAAGCCGGGGACTCAGCGTCAGAAGCGTCTGGTGCGTCCATCTGCTCCTGCGGCGCTGTATGGATGAAGCGGCCCGTGACCAGCGTATTCCCTATAATCCGGTGCGGCTCTGCCATGAACCGAAGGCAGAGGAATATAAGACTGCTCCTTTGCGCCTGGGGCAGATCCAGCGGTACCTGAACACGGCAGAGAAACTTGGCGTACTCCCCCTCATCTACACAGGACTATCTAGCGGCCTGCGGCAATGTGAACTTATCACCTTGTCGTGGGCCGATTTTCATATCCGCTGCCGGTATATCCTCAAGGGACAGCGGCTACTGACTCTCAACAGCAAAGCGGAGCATCTTCTGGAACCAATACCCGAAACCGGCTGCCATGTGTTCCTCAACCCCAAGACCGGAGCTCCCTATCAGCTCCACGAGTTCTACTACCTGCACAAGCGAATTCTGAAACAAGCGGGACTTCCGTGGGTGGCCTTCCGGAATCTGCAGCGCCAGTGCATGGAGGTGGGGATATGACGCTGAAAGACTATATCCTCTGCTGGCAGGAGGCCTATGACAAGAACCAGAGCCGTCCGACCACATACGCAGCCCATGGCTACATCTTCAAAAACCACATTCTCCCCGGATTGGGGGATATACCACTCTCTGAATTGACAGCTGAGCAAGTGGGAGATTTTCTGGAGGAACGCAAGCGCTTCGGCGGCCACCGTCCGGAAAGCCCCGAATACCCAGGGCTGGGCGAACATACCATGCGGCACAACCACCGCCTGCTCCAGCAATGCTTGGACCAGGCGATGCGGGATGGCCTGATAGCAGAAAATCCCGCCCGATCGTTTCACTATCCAAAGCCCAAGAAGGTCAGCGCCAATGTGCTGACACCAGCAGAAGTGGAGGACTATCTGGACGCAGCGGAGCGTCTGGGCTACCTCCCCATGTTCCTGCTGGCACTGACAGCGGGACTTCGGCAAGGAGAACTGATCGCCCTGAAGTGGAGCGACCTGGATGTAAAAGAGCGGACACTGACCATTACGGAGAAACGCTCGGTGGAACGGCGGGAGCTGGTGGAATACGGAGATGATACCAGAACCATCAGCCTGACCGAGGAAGTCGTAGAGCTCCTGCGCCTGGAACACGCCAAGCATCCCAGCAGTCCGTTGATGTTCATGCACTCGGCCACGCAAAAGCCCTACTCACCGCAGATGGTGCGCCGATTGCACAATGAAATCATCCAGGAAGCTGGGTTGGATCACATCCGGTTCGCAGATCTCCGGCACACCTGCGCCGTCCTCTCGCTGCAAAATGGAATGAAGGTAAAAGAGGTAGCGCAGATGCTGGGCCACTTCAGAACCACGATGACACGGCAGAACTACACACCATACCTGGCCCATACAGCCGCCAAAAGTGAAAACAGGTCCAGCGAAGCCTCCACGGAAGATCTCCAGCAGGCGGCAGATATTCTGGACAATCTTCTGAAGTTCTGATAGCTATTCCCCAAAAGGTGTGGTATATGTTTGTGTCACAAGGAGGCGATGACCATGGAAAAGAAACTGTTCAAGGGGCTGTATGATTGCTTCTATGCCCCACCGGAGCTTTCCGAGCAGGAGGAAGAAGTGACGGCGTGCCATAAAGCGTTGATCGAGGTACTGGCAAAGCCGGAACGCAAGCTGGTGCTGCGGATCATTGACGCTCAGGACAATATCAAGGAAGAAACCTCACTCGACAGCTTTATCGCCGGATTTGAACTGGCGTGGAAGCTCTCCATAGAACTGCACAATGACGAAAACGAGCGCTCAGCCTCCTGCCAAACCAGGAGGGCGGGCGCTCGTTCCGTATCTGAGGAGGAACCGGAATGAAAAAACAAATTGCCATAGCCGCAGCGATTGCCGCCAGTTTCGCCCTGTGGGCCGCTGTGTCGCCCCAAACTGCGGTGGACAAGGAAACACCCGCCCTAACCCCAACACCCGCAGTAATCGCGTCCCAGACACCACTTCCGGAGCCGCCAGAACCTGCGATGCCACTGACAACAGAGACGGAAGAAGCAGATGGAACGATAGCTGAGCCTGTCTTGGAGGAAGCTGGTGAACAGCCGTCCTCTCCTGATCCAGAGCCAACGACAGAAAATCAGGCTGAGTCAGCGCCAAAGACGCCCACCCCACTTGAACCAGAGATAGAGGCCATCGGTGATAATTCAGCGGAGATGGTCTATGTATCTGGCTTCGGCTGGATAGAAAGTCAGGGCCCCAACCGAGCAACATATGCTGAGGATTTGTACGAAAACGGCAATAAAATCGGCATCATGGGCTGACGCAAAAAATGCGCCGCATAAACAAAGAAATAGCCGCAGGAGTCCGGAATGAACTGCTCCTGTGGCTATTCTGTGTTGGTGCTTGAATTCATAATAGATATTTGGAAATGGGATCAAGAATTTCAAAATTAGATTTTTGATGGACAAAATAGAATTACTTTGGTAAAATTATTGTGTATTAGTACAAACCCCGTTTATGAGGTGTTCGTTATGACTGTTTGCTACAATAAACTGTGGAAACTCCTAATCGATAAGAATATGAAAAAGAAGGATCTGCGCCTGGCCACAGGTATATCGACCACTGCTCTTGCCAAGCTGGGTAAAAATGAGCATGTCAACACAGAGATCCTAACTAAGATCTGCAAAGCGCTGGACTGTGATTTCTGCGATATTATTGAGCTGGTGAAGGAAGAAAATGATGATTGACGCTACCGGAATAGAGCGGTATCGGGAGATAGGGCCAGGAAGGCCTACTGCTTTATCGCTCGTTTTTGAAATATCAAGCGATAAAAAATAAGCGATAAAAGCAAGAGACCTCACCATTTATAGTAAATGAGAGCGATTGGTTAGCCAATACCTGGCGTGTGAAATTTACACAGATGGCAAGGATATCGCTGGCCTACTTGGAATTCGGATTTTATAGAATAATAACCATCAGGTTACTTTCGGAGGATCAGTATGGGAAAAGAACTATTCAAGAATATCCCAAGCAAGGTGGGAGACTTAGTTAAAGATGTGCGCAATGGGCGTATTGGCTTGCCTGACCTTCAGCGGCCATTTGTCTGGAAAGACAATAAAGTTCGCGAACTATTCGACTCTATGCTCAAAGGGTATCCCATTGGCTACATTATGCTGTGGGAATCGCCCTCTGATTACGAAAGTAAAAAGAGCGCCATCGGACAAAATGCAAAAACATATGAAGAACCCAAAGAACTTGTGATTGACGGTCAACAGCGTCTCACAGCTCTCGTGGCGGCAATGTTTGCAGTAAAGGTAAAAGATAAAAACTTTGCTGATCGTGAGATTAAAATTTCTTACAATCCATTGACTCGTGAATTTGCTGTGTGGTCTCAAGCATATGAACGGGACCCGGAATGGATCAGCCGTATTAGTGATGTGTTTCTTGCTAAAGAAGATAATTCCATCAGTTCTCTCCGGCGCCGTTTCATCAAAGAGGCCAATGAAGGACGCAGTAAAAAGGAACTTCCTCTGCTGACCGATGAGGAAGAAGATAGAATCGAAGATAATATCAACGCGCTTCTCAATCTCTCTGATTATTCTTTGCCTACCCTGGAAATCAGCTATACTGCGGATGAAGAAGATGTAGCAGACATTTTCGTCCGAGTCAATTCCGGTGGCCAGAGCCTGACGGAAAATAATTTTATCCAAACCCTTATTTCCGTTTATGAGAATGAAACCAGTGATAAAATCAATGCCTTTGCAGCAGCATCCAGAGTACCGGCCGCCAATACATCCTACAACACTCTTTTGGCGGTCGAGCCATCCCACCTGATTCGTATGGCAGTCGGTGTAGGCTTTAAGCGGGCTCGCCTGAGATATGCTTATATGCTTTTGAGAGGTAAAAACCTGGAAACCGGAAAGTTTTCTGATGAGGTTCGGTATGAGAATCTCCAGATTTTCAAAGATGCTCTGGATAAGGTCATGAATCTAAACAACTGGCATGGATTTATCAATATCGTGGCCGAGGCCGGATATATCAGCGATAAGCTGATTGCATCTTCCAATGCGGTTGTTTTCAGTTATGTTCTCTACCTGATTGCAAAGTATGATTATAAGCTGGACGCTGCGCAGTTGAAGAAATGTATCAGCAAGTGGTTCTTTATGAGCACCATTACTTACTTCTATACCGGCTCCACCGAGTCTGAAGTAGAAAAGCAATTTGCAGATCTGCGTGACATTCATACCGCGGCTGAGTTTATCGCCTACATCGACCGAGTCATTGAAACACACTTTACCGATGACTACTTCAGGCTGACCCTTCCCAATGAACTGAACAGTGCTGCAGCCATTTCTCCCGCATGGTATGGGTATGTGGCGGCACAGATTGTGCTGAATACCCCCATGTTGTTTAGCAATACCCCGGTATCAAAGTATTTTATTCTTGGTTCCAGCGGAACGAAAAACGCAATCGACAAACACCACATTTTCCCCAAAAACTATCTGACTGGTATTGGGTTCAGCAGTGACCGTGACAGAAACCAGATAGCTAACTTTACATATCTTGACTACGCCACAAACATCGAAATTTCGGATAAGGCTCCTCGAGAGTATGTTGCGTATTATCGCCAGAAACTCGGAGAAGAAGGATACCAGAAAGCCTGTGAAGATCATGCATTGCCCACTAACTTTGAGAACATGGAATATATGGAGTTTCTGAGCCAACGCCGAGTTCTCATGGCGCAGACGGTTCGGAATGCCTTTGAGCGTCTTTGTGAGTAATCACATAAATTAAATACTTGTTATATAATTGCTCATTGTAATTGGAGGAAATGTAATGCCTAATAAATTAGAGCTCACATGGTACGGCAAAGACGATCCAATCCGTGTTGAACCTCGGCTGCTGATTGAAAATGCCGCCCTTTCCAACACTGCCGCTGACCCGGACACCGAAAATATGTTGATTCATGGTGATAACCTACTGGCGTTAAAAGCTTTGGAGCCAATGTATGCTGGTCAAGTGAAGTGTATATATATTGATCCGCCATTTAATACTGGTCAAGCATTTGAACATTATGATGACAATCTTGAACATTCGATTTGGCTGAATTTAATGAATCAACGATTGAGAATTCTTCATACACTTCTCGAAACTAATGGAATGTTTTGGATACATTTAGATGATGTGGAGGTTCACTATTGTAAAGTCTTGTTAGATGAAATCTTTTCCAGGCAAAATTTTGTGGCCCACATAACATATGAGCGTTCTGCTGTTGCAGGATTAGGTCAAGGCGGATATCTTGTCAATACAACAGAACATATACTCCTATACAAAAAAGGGGCTTTGCCAGGAAAAACCAATCTCAGCTATGAAGAACTCGGATTTAATATAATAAAGCGGTACAACCGCTATATATCCAATTTCGGTGGCCGCACCCTAATTAGAGAATTCGTTGCGAAATCGAATGATGAAATAGTTCGAGTCTATGAGCATTCCGGTGTAGAGATTGAAAGCATCTCTTTGCGAGATGTGAAAAATCGTGAAACAGAAATTCGACAAGAATTTATTGTTCACTTAGATACCCTTTTTCGTGGGAATCGAGTTCAAAAAGAAAATGAGTTTCAAAACGCTATCATTGCATCGTTGGAAAAAAACAAGTTTTATTCCGTCGATTATATTCCGAGCAGAGGCAAGAATAAAGGAACTCAAACTACTTTGTACTACTATAATTGCGAGCTCTTATCCTGGCTTAAAGACACTACCACTCTCCAAAGTGGTATGCTTACAAAATCACAAAAGATGACCACTCTCTGGAAGCATGGTGAAATTCCCAAGGCTGATATCGCTAACGAGGGTGGCGTGCACTTCCCAAGAAGCAAAAAGCCTGAACAATTACTGCGCCGTATAATTGAGATGTCCACTGAACCTGGCGATATTGTTTTGGATAGTTTTTTGGGATCTGGTACTACTGCAGCTGTCGCGCATAAGCTTGGAAGGCGCTACATTGGTATTGAAATGGGGGATCACGCCTACACTCATTGCAAAGCCAGAATAGATGCGGTTATTGAGGGAAACGATCCACTTGGTATTACAAAAACTGTTAACTGGCAGGGTGGTGGCGGATATAGATTCTTCGAGTTAGCACCATCTCTTATTAATCGAGATGTTTTCGATGAATATGTCATCAATGAGGAATACGATGCAGATATGCTTGCTGCTGCGGTAGCTCTACACGAGGGGTTCAATTATCGACCAGATAATAGTTTGTTCTGGAAACAATCTATAGGGAACGAAAACAGTTATCTATTTGTGACTACGCGTCATCTCACCAGTATGTATCTGGATTCCATCAAAGACACAATGGAGGAAGACGAATACCTTATCATTGCCTGCCGCTCCTTTGATGCCGGGCTGGACAAGGCATATGACAAGATCACGATCAAGAAAATCCCTCAAATGTTGCTTAATCGCTGTGAGTTTGGCAAAACGGACTACAACTTAAATATCGTACATCCTCCGGTTTATGATGATGAATGGGATGAGGAGGATTGCAATGAATAATTATTTTCCTCAATATACCACGGATTATATTAGCGGCGTCATGTCTCTGCGCAAACCGCAAGAGCAATCTCTTAAAATTCTGGAGGAGATTGTAAACAGTGTTTCGCTCCGCAAAGGGATGAATTTGAAAGCTGCCTTAGGCGCAGTCCACGCGATGTACCCAATTTGCTCTGATTTTGAGCGTGATTTTATGTCCCTGACTTTTGCCTTGGCTACCGGTGTTGGAAAGACCCGGCTGATGGGTGCGTTTATTGCTTATCTGTATACCAAGCATGGTATCAAGAACTTTTTTGTCGTTGCACCCAATACTACCATCTATGAGAAGCTGAAAAGAGATCTGAATGATACGAACAGCCCGAAGTATGTTTTCAAGGGACTCGGCTGTTTTAGTACCCCGCCGCAGATTATCACCGACGATGAATATAAGGAGAAAACGATTTCCCTCTATGAATCGGATATCCGTGTGTTCATCTATAACATTGACAAGTTCAACAAGGAAAGCGCCAATATGAAAAGGTTGAACGAGATGATTGGTGACTCGTTCTATGATTATCTGTCAAATCTGCCAGACTTGGTGCTTATTATGGATGAATCACACCACTACCGCGCAGAAAAAGGCGCACAGGCCCTAAATGATTTGAAGCCGCTGCTTGGTTTGGAATTAACAGCAACCCCTCTTGTGACAAAAGGTTCCAAACAGGTTCCTTTCAAGAATGTGGTATTTGAGTATCCCCTCTCCAAGGCCATTGAGGATGGATATACCCGTACCCCATTTGCTGTTACACGATCTGATATTGATTTTTATAATTTTGGCGATGAGCAGTTGGATAAGTTAATGTTGTTGGACGGTATCTCTTGTCACGAAAAAGCCAAACGCCAACTGGAACTGTATGCTGTCAATAATAGCACTCCAGAGCAACCTGTCCGTAAAGTGAAACCGTATATGCTTGTTGTATGTAAAGATACCACACATGCGACTTGGGTTAAAAGCTATATCTGCTCGGAGGAGTTCCGAGAGGGGGCCTATCGAGACAAAACTATTGTTGTCCATTCTAAGCAAAAAGGAGCAGAAAGTGATTTCAATACCCGACTCCTGCTTGATGTTGAGAAACCGGACAACCCTGTTGAAATTGTCATACATGTTAATATGCTCAAGGAAGGTTGGGATGTGAACAACCTTTATACCATTGTTCCATTGCGGACGGCCGCTTCAAAGATTCTGCGTGAGCAAATGGTAGGTCGAGGTCTGCGCTTGCCCTATGGCGAGCGTACGGGAGATAAAGATGTAGACGCAGTTATGCTGACCGCACATGATAAATTTGCTGATATCATCGCGGAGGCGCAGAAAGGCGATTCTATCTTCAAGGCTGGCAATGTGATTAAAGCAGAGGAAATCGTACCGGAACAAGTCACATATACTCAGCTCACAATTGAAGTTGAAGCGGATAAGGCATTGGGGACTGCTTACCAGCAGACGGGAATTCAGAAAACAGATACAGCAGATACGCTTTTGCAGAAGGCCACAGAACTAATCACAGAGGCTGTGACAGCGCATATCCAGACCTCTCCCGAGCGCACGGTAACTCCAGCGCAAGCACAACAGATTGTGGCCGAAGTATCTGAAAAGGTATCCGAAGATAGGGATCTCGGAGATGTATTTAGAGAGAACGAAATGCCCATTGCTGCATGGATGTTGCATCAGACAACAGAAACGCATAGGGCGGCACAGGCAAAATTTATTCCCATTCCCCGTATCAAGGTGACTGATGCGGGCGTGGAAGAGTATGTTTTTGTGGATTTTGATCTGGATATGTCTGAGTTTACTCATGCACCTATCAAAAATGAGTTACTTATTCAAAACTTGGAGGATATGCAGGACAGGCGACGCATCAAAGGGGATGCAATTGATTTTGAAGGCTGCAACCCAAAGAAAGTCATATTGGAACAACTCCGTGCAAAACCCGAAATCGACTATGAAAAGTGCTCTGATCTTCTGTTTAAGCTAATTACACAGCTATGCGATCATTATGTAGTGCGATACGGCATAAACGGTATGCAAAATATTGTAATGATGCATAAACGCGATATTGGAAACAAGATCTACAAACAGATGATGCAACATTTTTATTGTGAGAACGGATTCTTGCAGGAAGAAGTAGTTGGAACCAGAAATTATAATTTGCAGCAATCCTACCATTACAAGGTAGAAGTTGGTCTGTTTGATGATTTTACAGAAGATATCCGATCGGTACTTTTTACAGGTATTAAGCGAGGCGTTTTTAGCACAGCTAAATTTGATAGCAAAGAAGGAGAATTGACGCTGGCTCGCGTTCTGGAGACAGATGCCGATGTCCAGAATTGGCTTCGTCCGCATCCGAAAGAATTCAATATCACCTATAACCATGGCCGCAACTATGAGCCAGACTTTGTTGTGGAAACGGAAAGCACGATCTATTTGGTGGAGGTAAAGGGAGAAGACAAGCTCAAGGATCCAGATGTTATTGCCAAGAAGAAGCGCGGTATCCAATACTGTGAAGTTGCTTCTCGCTGGGGTAAAGCGAATGGCTATAAAGAATGGCGGTATCTATTTATTCCTTCTAAGCAAGTTATGCCCAATTCCTCCTTTATGCTACTGGCAAAAAGGTTTCAAGAATTGTAAGTAGATTATACAGCGAAAGGAAGCTTCGTATGGGGAAAATATTAAGTGATGTTAGGACGGCCTTCTTATCACAATACTCCGATCAAGAGAAAATGCTCATACCCTTTCTGAGCGGATTTGACATTACATACGCAGAGAAAAAAGCTCTGAATAACACTGTGCTTTTTGCGTATCTACTAAAGCCGGAGCAATATTTGAGCGACGCTTTTGGAATTGATAAAGAAGTGTTGCTCGCATTCTCTCCGTATGAAGAAATTCAGCCGAGAGCGCTTCAGGCTGTAAATATGTTGTTTGAAGTTTTTCCGTTTAAAAACCGAGTGGATACACTTAACTGCTTTTTGTTTCTAAAGATCCTGAAGTTTTCAGTTATGCAGGAGTTACAAGCTTTTCGGAAACGGAGTCTCGGTCAATTATTCCTTTTGTTTATAGTGAATTGGTTTCAAATAGTGGGGATAATTGGTATGTTCGAAATCAGCTGAAGAAAAATTTTTATGATGTTGATTTATTTGGATATACATTGCCCTTGAGAGATGAGTCATCTTTTTTTGGGCGACAACAGATTATTGCCAGATATATTGATGCAATAAAGCGCTGCGAAAATCGAGGTATTTTCGGGATTAGAAAAACTGGGAAAACTTCATTTCTTTTCAAAATTGATCGTTTGGTGAGGGAGCAGAAGCTTGGATTTGTTTTCTTCTATGACTGTAAGTCTCCATCATATAGAAAGCTTCACTGGAATGAATTACTTGGTGAAATATGCGGGAATATTGCAAAGCGTTTGGGAATTCGTATTCGTCAGGAATACGACGAAAAGAATATTATCAAGAGTTTCCGCTATGTTGTACATGAAGCTTCTAAAAGGAACAAGAAAATTGTAATCATATTTGATGAGATTGAGTACATCTCGTTTAAAAGTCCAATAGATCCTCATTGGCATACAGAGTTTATCGATTTTTGGCAAACAATTTGGTCTGTTCAAAGTATTCATCGTAATCTTGTGTTTATTTTATCTGGAGTCAATCCCAGTGTTACTGAGGTTGATACAATAAACGGCATCCAGAATCCCCTTTTCAGCATTGTACAATCTGAATATCTACAAGGACTTTCTGAGGAAGACGCGCGCACAATGGTTCGCGTTCTCGGTCGCCGCATGGGAATCAAGTTTGAATTTTCCGCTATCAAGTTATTATATGATCAGTATAATGGCCATCCCATGTTGCTCCGCTTAGCGTGCAGTTACCTCAATCGCCAATACGATACTCAAAGTAGGCCAATAACAATTAGAGAGCAAGATGTAAAGAAATTTCAAGAGGAAATTGATATTGAATTAGCGTACTATTTCAAACATGTTGTCTCTGAAATTCAGCAATTTTATCCTGATGAATATGAAATGTTTGAAATGCTCGCTTCTGGCCAAACTGCAGATTTTGTGGAATTGGCATCGCTGGTAGAATATACAAAGCATCTATATAGTTATGGCTTGATAGCTAAAGACGAACACGGCACACCATATGTTAAAATGCCTGTTGCGGGCAGATATGTAGCCATGGAATTAGCAAAAAAGGAAAAGAGAAAGTCCTTGTATAAAATTGTAGATAAAAATAAACAAGCCGATTGGGTAACACAACGCATGAGATCCATTGTTCGAGATATGCGTCAGCTTGAGAGTGCTATTCGAAGTGCGGGAAAGCCCAAATTGTTTGGTGAGAATTCTTTTCCAGAAGCAGAAAAATTTGCAGCCATAATACCTATTACCACAGAAATGGAATTTGAGACATTTTTCAATGTATGCAATAGGTGCTTTGTTGAGTCAATCGAAAACTACGGCAAGTCCATTGGAAAGTCCAAGTATTTTTGGAATGAAATTAAGAATTCCTATCCAACACTCCATGCTGTATTACATCGAATCAAAGTGTATCGCCATTCTCAGGACCATTTATCTCTAAATCCTGATGTAGCTAAGAAGTATAAAGAATTCTGGGATAAGGATACAAAAGAAATTACTGACCCAGATGAACAGCGATTTGCAATCCAGCAAAGAATCCTTGAAAGTCTACTGACTGCAATCCAGCTTGAAATAGCTGCGATAACTTGATTTAATTCAAATTATTATTTTAATAAATTCATAGGGCGCTGAGACTTTACCATCTCAGCGCCTTCCGAATTTACTTCTCTTTCCGTTTCCCGTTCAAACTCTCCCAATAACTGCGCAGCAGCCCTTCGGCCGCCCTATCCCTGAACCGGAAATAGAATACAACGCCAGCCAACACCCAAATACCATAGCCCACATATTCCAACCAGGGGTACAGCGGCACAAGATATCTTCCGGCAAAGGTGATGACACCCAGGATGGCCATATAGATGAGCAGCACGATCAAGGTCGTGTTCAGATAGCCGCTGCCCTCGCGTCTGGTGACTTTGCTCCGTAATTGCCGCAGGGCGCGCTTGCGGATGTCCCGAATATTCCGGGAGGTGCATTTCTTATCCTGCGCCACAGATTCGGTGGACTCACCGTTGATCACAGTACGGAACAGAACCTCTCGCTGCAGCTCGGTCAGCCCAAGCAGTGCGTCGTGAAGTTCCTTACGCAGATACATCAGCGGATCTTCCTCAGAGCCTTCCGGCATGTATGCCGCCCGGTCAAACCAGCGCATATCGTCGTAGATCGCATTGCGCACTTCCTCTGGGAGAAAGGCTTCCGGGTTATAGGATACCGGTTGCTTGATCGCGGATTCTTCCAGCGGAGTCGTGTCAGTCAGACGATTAAATTTTGCCTCACTGTAGTAGAGCACATGCTCAAGCTCTTTCCATTCCTCCGGATGCTCTGCGATCCATTGGTCTGCGGCAGCGGCGGCTGCCGGGTCCATGGAGTGTATCCAGCGCCAGTCGGAGCGAAGCTCTTTGTACGACTGGGTGTCTTTGAAGGACATACCTTCACCACACTTTCTGCGTTCATAAAAAGTTTACAATTTGAGACCTTCCGATTCTGCCAATTTTCTCTAAGTAATAGTAGAAGGACAATTTCACCCGGGGGGAGTTGCCTTCGGTTTGGTACGGCACGGCATCCGCGCTGACAAACCAGAATGTGATCTTCGGCAGAGCAACCCGAGAGAGCGTGTGCGCTCTCAGCCATACGGCAATGCGCTCGGAAGATCATTCTATATCTCTGACTGTGCTCCCGGGAGCACGGTCTCTTTTTATTCTAACATGAAGGAGATGAAAAGCCAGTGTACAGTTGAGAGCAAATGTCGAATCCAGAGAGCAAAAGAAAAACCGCCGTGACTGCGGCAACAGTCCGGCGGCTGGGCGCACACACAGGCACGCGCAAATCTACTGACCTAAGTATAACGGCCAGGGGGCAGAAAGGCAATGAAAACTTTTGGCCGTTCTCTGTGTGAACGCTATCAAACACAACGACACAGGAGGTATGCTTTTGAATTACAAAAGATGGCCGAAGCGCGATCCCAACAAGAATTATTTTCTGGTTCCCAACGAAGTTTTTCACATCGGTCTCAGCTACCCGGAGATCTCCGTCTACTGTTACCTGCTGAGCATCGAGGACAGAGAAACCTACCAGTGCTGGCCCAGCTACAAAACTATTGGCAAAGCGCTGGGCATGTGCGAAAACACCGTGAGTAAATATGTGCGCAGCTTGGAGGAGAAAGGTCTCATCCGCACTGAGCCGACCATGGTACGGAGCAAGGATGGCAGACCGCTCAACGGAAATCTGCTCTACACCATCTGCCCGATCCAGGCGACGGTGGAATTGTTCTACGAGCGGCAGTTCTGGCAGCTGGAGGAGGATGCCGCCCGTCAGCGGGCGGCGGCACGCCTGGCAGAATCCGTCCGTGAAAGCCCCCAGAACGCCCTGTGTGCGCCTTCCGGAGAGGAAGCGAGTCCCAGCCTGGAGGCCGAATTTGGCCCTCTTTCGGGGATGCTTCCGGGGACGAAGGAAAAAGCAGGATAAAGACCTGGCGTCGCAAGCGCCGCCCGGTCGGCCACTTCTGCCCGCAGTGCGGGCAGTTTCGGGGGTACGAAAGCTGGCGTCTTTGACGGGCAGAAAAGATGCCGTTGGCGTCAGCTTTCCCCCAAAGCCCCATATTGCAGGCTTTTCACAGATGTCTGATAGAGAAAAGGAGGAATTCAATGAGCAATGAAACCAAAGAGCGTTTCCCGTTGCGGATGAAGCCCGCAACCAGTCGGAGACTGGAGCAGTGGTACGCTGCCGACAACTGCCGAAGCAAAAACGAGTTTGTGGAAAAGGCGATCAACTTCTATGTAGATTATCTGGAGACTCAGGACAACCAATCTCTACTGCCCACGGCGCTCCAGGCTGCGCTGGACGGCCGGCTGGGTCGGCTGGAGGATCACATCGCCAGGCGGGAGTTCACCAGAGAAGTGGAATTGGATCTGCTCATCGGGATCATTGCGGATGCGTTGGAGGTGGACCGGGATGACCTGAAGCGCAGACGGGCAGCAAGCGTTCGGAATGTGAGAGCCACCAACGGACTCATCTCACTGGAGAAGCGCGCACGCTCCGCCGGGGAGCCAGACTGGGATGATGACGAATGGCAAGACTGATTCTAAAAAGTCCCTACATCAAAAGCACCGGCGGCGCTGCCGGGTACCTCCGCTACA
>CAYLVH010000015.1:0-28950 GCA_964387095.1 uncultured Oscillospiraceae bacterium | reverse complement strand
ATTCTGTCCGCCTGGGCCGTTGACATTCCTTGCCAGAATCAGTATAATCAAACCAACGTGCCGGTTTTCAACACAAGAAAAGAGGTCTGGACTTATATGAATCTGCCTGTTCTATATGTCGTGGTTCCCTGCTATAACGAGGAGCAGGTGCTGCCGCTGACGGCGCCAGAGTTTCTGGCAGAGCTGAATGACCTGGTTGAAAAGGGGAAAATCAGCGGTGCCAGCCGGATCCTCTTTGTCAATGACGGCTCAAGGGACAGCACCTGGGAGATTATTTCTGGCCTCTCCCGGCAGGACGAGCACTATATTGGGATCAGCCAGAGCCGCAACCGGGGTCATCAGAGCACCATTCTGGCCGGTATGATGGAGGCCATGGACCGCTGTGACATCACCATCACCATTGACTGTGATGGCCAGGACGACATCACCGCCATGGAGGCGATGGTGGATGCCTACCTGGATGGCTGTGAGATCGTCTACGGCGTCCGAAGCCAGCGACAGACGGATACCATCTTCAAACGGGTTACAGCGGAGGGCTTTTATAAGCTCCTGAAGCACATGGGAGTCGAGGTGGTGTATAATCACGCGGACTACCGGCTGGTCTCCGCAAGGGTGCTGAAGGAGCTGAAGAATTTTAAGGAGGTCAACCTGTACCTCCGGGGGATCTTCCCCCTGGTGGGGTTTAAGAGCACCAGTGTATATTATGAGCGCAAGGAGCGGGTGGCGGGAAAGAGCCACTATCCCCTGAAAAAGATGCTGGGGCTGGCCTTTGACGGGATTACGTCCCTGTCTGTGAAGCCCATCCGGCTGATCACCGGCTTTGGCGCCCTGGTGGCCCTGGTGGGCTTTGTGGGCGTGATTTGGGCCATTGCGGAGGCCATCCTGGGCCATACTGTGGCAGGCTGGGCCAGCCTTGTCTGCGTGGTCTGCTTCATGAGCGGTATTCAGCTGCTCTCCCTGGGGGTCATCGGGGAATATATGGGTAAAATCTATATGGAGATCAAGGGGAGACCCCGTTATATTATCAGTGACCGTACCTGGGAAGCGCCTTCCCAAGGGCAGGCGGACAAGAAATAAGGACAAGAGAGAAAAGCGTATGTTTCGAGTTATTAGAAAAGAAGGGAAAGCCCGGAGAGGGGAGTTCACCTGTGCCCATGGCACAGTGCAGACGCCGGTGTTTATGAATGTGGGCACCCAGGGGGCCATCAAGGGCGGCGTGTCCGCCCTGGACCTGAAGGAGCTGCACACCCAGATCGAGCTGTCCAACACCTATCACCTGCATCTGCGCCCCGGCGACGAGCTGGTGAAGGAGCTGGGCGGTCTGCACAGGTTTATGCGATGGGATGGTCCCATCCTCACCGATTCCGGGGGCTTCCAGGTGTTTTCCCTGGCTGCCCTGCGCAACATTAAGGAGGAGGGCGTGACCTTTGCCTCCCATCTGGATGGTCACCGCATTTTCATGGGGCCGGAGGAGTCCATGCAGATCCAGTCCAACCTGGGCAGCGACATTGCCATGGCCTTTGACGAATGTGTGGAGAATCCCTCACCCTATGACTATGTAAAAAAATCCTGTCAGCGGACCTATCGCTGGCTGGAGCGCTGTGTGGCGGAGCACAAACGCCTGAATGCTCGGCCGGACTGTGTGAATCCGGAGCAGCAGCTCTTCGGCATCAATCAGGGGGGCACCTATCCCGACCTGCGGGTCTGGCACATGAAAGAGATCGCCAAGCTGGATTGCGACGGCTTTGCCATCGGCGGCCTGGCGGTGGGGGAGAGCACGGAGACCATGTATGAGACCATTGACCAGGTGGAGCCTCATATGCCTGAGGACAAGCCCCGCTACCTCATGGGCGTGGGCACACCCTCCAACATCATTGAGGCGGTGGCCCAGGGCGTGGATTTCTTCGACTGCGTCATGCCCGCCCGAAATGCCCGCCACGGCAAGCTCTTCACCTGGGAAGGTACTATGAACATCAAAAATGAGAAGTACAAGGCGGACCAGCGGCCCTTGGACCCCCATTGCGGCTGCCCTACCTGCCAAAACTTCTCCCGGGCTTATCTGCGCCATCTGTTCAAGGCGGAGGAAATGCTTGGGATGCGCCTGGCTGTCATGCATAACCTGTATTTTTATAATGATCTAATGCAAAGGATCCGGGACGCCCTGGACGAGGGGCGCTTCGCGGAGTTCCGGGCAGAGCATTCCCAGAAACTTGGCCGAAAAGTCCAATGATTTTCTTTTGAACCCTTGCAAAAGGGGAAAAAGAACGATATAATACACCTATCATGTTGTAGTGGAGGTATTTTCCAAAATGGATAGCAGTATGATTTCAATGATTGTAATGGTCGTGCTCCTGATTCTGATTTTCTACTTTATGCTGATCCGTCCGGAGAACAAGCGAAAGAAAGAAGCGGCCAACATGCGCAACAGCCTGACCGTAGGCGACGAGATCACCACCATCGGCGGTATCATCGGTACGATTTGCGCAGTGAAGGAGAACTCCATCGTCATTGAGACCGGCGCTGACCGTGTCCGTCTGGAAGTGACCAAGTGGGCGGTTGCCAACAAGGGTGTTCAGACGCAGGAAAACGCAAAGTAATATTGCATGAAATCAACCCTCTCCGCATAGATTCTAGTGATCGGTACGGAGAGGGCATTGCTTTGCCCCGCTGCCCAAATTTGCAGGGAGGGATTGCCTGTGGAAAAGCAGAAACAGGAGGGAATGGAAAAATTCCTTCGGGTGATTTTGGTGGGAATCGGCGTGGCTGCGGTGGCCTCGCTGGGACTGCTGTGTGTGGCGGCGGCCGTCTGCCTGAAGTTGGAGCTGGGGACCAGCATGCCGGTGTTGTTGGTCTGCGTGCTCAGCTGCTTGATGGGGGGCCTGGCCGCAGCCAGCCTGGGAATGAGCCAGAAGCTGCCGGTGGCCCTGGCGGTGGTGCTGGGGTGGTTTCTGGTCTGGTTGGTGATCGGATGCGCCGGGGAAGGCACGATTGACACCATGGAGGGTCTGCGCCATCTGGCGGCGGGCCTGGTAGGGGGGCTCTTTGCGGGAGTTCTGGCCTCTCGCCCGAAAAAAAGCCGAAAGTGATTGAAATTCCTGTTTTCCTGTGATACAATAAACACACATATATAACGGAGGAGGAGATTCCACATGAAGCATATCCAGACTTTAAATGGTGCTACCCTGAAGAACAGTGCCTGCAAGGGCGGTTGCGGTGAGTGCCAGACTTCCTGCCAGTCGGCTTGTAAGACTTCCTGCACAGTGGCAAACCAGAAGTGCGAGAACACCCGCAAGTAATCTTGCGTGATCCATGGCTCAGGTGGGCAAGCTCTGCCTGCCTGAGCTTTTACGCGGATTTTTGGAGGGCACAGTCTGGGATCAGGGTGGGCGTTTGTCCACCTTTTTCTTGTGCCCATTCCCAATGAATGAGATCAGGGCGGAATCCGCCTGAAAATACGAGAGGAGAAACCACAAATGGTTCATACCTTTACAGCCCTAGGCGTCCATGTGGCCGTGGACGTCAACAGTGGCGCTGTCCATGTGCTGGATCAGATGATGCTGGACCTGCTGAAGCAGGTTCAGCCCCCCATGGGGGAGACCTGCCCCCTTGAGGTAAAGGCCCGGCTGAGCCAGTATGACCCCGCTGAACTGGAGGAGGCCTGGGGGGAATTGAAGGAGCTCCAGGACAATGGCCTGCTGTTTGCCGACGACGATTATATCGATCCTGCGGACGCGGTGCAGGAGGGCGCTCCCATCAAGGCCCTGTGCCTGAATGTGGCCCACGACTGCAATCTCCGCTGCAAGTATTGCTTCGCCTCCCAGGGGGGCTATGGCACTGGAACCAAGCTGATGCCCCCTGAGGCCGCCAAGGCCGCCATTGACTTTGTCATCGCCCATTCCGGCAAACGCCGCAATATCGAGGTAGATTTCTTCGGCGGCGAGCCTTTGATGGCGCTGGACACTGTTAAGCAGACGGTGGAGTATGCCCGCAGCCTGGAGGAAGAGAAGAACAAGTGTTTCCGCTTCACCATGACCACCAATGGCGTGCAGCTGGACGACGAGAATATCGCGTTTTTCAACCGGGAGATGAAGAACTGCGTGCTCTCCCTTGACGGCCGTAAAGAGGTGAACGACGCCATGCGGGTTTTCCCCGACGGCAGCGGCAGCTATGACACCATCCTGCCCCGCTTTAAGAAGCTGGTGGCTGGCCGCGGGGGACAGGAGTATTACCTGCGGGGCACCTTTACCCGCCAAAACCTGGACTTTGCCGCTGATGTGCAACACATTGCAGAGCAGGGGTTTGCCCATGTCTCTGTGGAGCCCTGTGTGGGTCCCAATGACGATCCCTTCGCCATCAAGGAGGAGGACCTGCCCAAGGTCAAGGCGGAGTATGAAAAGCTGGCCCGCTATCTGCTGAAGCACCCGGAGACCAATTTCTTCCATTTCAACGTGGACCTGTCCCAAGGCCCCTGCGTCATCAAGCGGATGCGGGGCTGCGGCGCCGGTGCGGAGTATGTGGCCATTACCCCGGAGGGGGATATCTATCCTTGTCACCAGTTTGTGGGCAAGCTGGAGTATAGGATGGGCAATGTGTTTGACAACACCTTTGATGTCTCCATAGCGGACCAGTTTGCAAATCTGAATATTTACACCCGGGAGGACTGCAAGACCTGTTGGGCCAGGTTCTACTGTTCCGGCGGCTGCTCTGCGGCAAACCTGAACGCCAATGGCAACCTGAGCAAGCCCGCCAAGGTGGGCTGTGAGATGCAGCGCAAGCGCCTGGAGTGCGCCATTGCCATGCAGGCCATCCGTTCCGGCCTGGCCGAGATGCCAGACTGATTACAGAACGTAATTGAAGGAAGATGGGCGAAAAATAGATCTAGAGGTATCCTTCCAATCGGACCACAAGATGTTGGAATGGAAAGGGCGTCAGCCTTGTGCTGGCGCTCTTTCTGTCTAAATGATTACATTGATTACATAAATGTCCCGTAAAGCGGAAAAGATGACAAAATAGAAACAAAACTATTGCTTTTTCGTAAAAAACGCGGTAAGATAGGGTATCTGCTAAAAGCAAGGAGGCAATCCTTATGAATTATAAACGGTTAGGCGTCATCGGCGGCGGAAACATGGCTCAGGCTATCCTGCGGGGCGCCATCAATGAAGTGATTTGGCCGGATGAGATCTGCGTCTCCAATCCCCATTTGCAGAAGGTGGGCCTGCTGCGCAATCAGGGGGTGAAGGTCACCACAGACAACCGGGAGGCGGCTGCCTTTGGCGATGTGATTCTGTTGGCAGTGAAGCCCCAGATTCTGGAAGAGGTTCTGGCGGAGATCGAGGACCTGCTGGAGGGCAAGACCGTTCTGTCCATTGTTGCGGGGTATTCCCGGAGCTGGCTGAAGGAGCGCCTGCCCAAGAGCTATCTCATCTGTGCCATGCCCAACATCCCCCTGACTCTGGGGAAGGGAGCGACCGCCATCACCCCCATGGATGATGTGCCCAGGGCAACCTATCGCTTTGCCAGCTCTCTGTTTATGAAGGCGGGCGGCGTTTTTATCGTGCCTGAGGAGAAGATGAACGATATCATCCCTGTCAGCAGCTCTAGCCCTGCCTTCTTCTTCCGCATCGCGGAGCTGATGGCCAAGGAGGCGGAAAACTGGGGCATTCAGTATGAGATGGCTGTCATGATGGTGGCGCAGAGCATGTTGGGCTCTGCCGAGATGCTGTTGAAATCCGGCAAGACCCCCCAAGAGCTGACCCAGGCGGTCTGCTCCCCCGGCGGTACCACCCTGGCCGGCCTGACGGCGTTCGACGATATGGATTTGGCGGCGATTGTGAAGGAGACCTTTAAGCGCTGCATTGACCGGGCCTACGAGCTGGGCAAATAATCGTTCTGTTTGTCCACTTTGCCGCATAGGATTGTCCCGGAGGCGAGGCGGATGAAACGAACTCTGGTACAAACTGTGCGGCTGCGGCTGGGGGGATTGACCCCGGCGGCTGTTGTGCTGGCGGCCGCATATACCATTGGGGTCGTCCTCGGCAGTCTGATGGCCCGGGCCGCAGATGCGGAGACGCTGTCCAGTTCCCTGGATAGCTGCCTGGAGGCAGTGCAGGCTGGAACCCTGAACGCGGAATGGTTGCCGCTGATTTGGAAATGCGTGCGTTTTCCGGCGGTGGTATTCCTTTTTGGCTTTTCTGTCCTTGGATTGGCGGTGGTGCCGACGGTCCTGGGCATGGATGGGTTCACCCTGGCGTTTTCCATCTCCGCGTTTCTGTGGGTATATGGCCTGGCTGGATACATTCCAGCGCTGGCCGCCTTTGGGTTGGGGGGCTTTGTGACCATGCCCGCACTGATCATTTTAGGCATGCAAAGCTGGCAGGCCTCTGGCCGGTTGGCAGAGCGGCTGAATACAGGGAGAAAAACTGCGATTTATGGCAGTGGTTATTGGGAGAACTGTGCCCTGTGCGGTCTGCTGACAATCCTTCGAATTTTAATAGAAAAATTTGCCGTACTGCCTCTGTTGGCGGCGGCCATAGAGAAAATGTGATTGAATTGAAAGAGAAAGAAGTACCTGCGCTGCTCCGGAGTTTTGAGCAGTATTTGAAAAATGAAAAGGGCGCCGCAGCGAATACCTTAACTTCTTATATGCGGGATCTGGAGCAATTTTCTGACTGGCTCCAGAGGCGCGGACTGGAGGAGCTGTCCTGCATTTCAAGCGGCACCGTGCAGAGCTATGCCACATGGCTGGAGGGAAGCGGTAAGAGTCTGGCCACGGTAACCCGTTGCCTGGCCTCGGTTCGCTGCCTGTGCCGCTGGCTGTGCCAGAGCGGCATTCGGGCGGACAATCCCACGGAGGGGATCAAGATCAAGAAGGTGGAGAGAAAGCCACCTTGCATCCTGACCAGTCAGGAGGTGGAGCGTCTTCTGGCCCAGCCCCAGTGTGTGGATGCCAAGGGGTGGCGGGATCACGCCATGCTGGAGCTGCTCTACGCCACTGGCATTCGTGTCTCCGAGCTGATCTCCTTGAACGTGGAAGATGTCAAATTGAACGCCGCTGTGATCCGGTGCACCAGCCGAAAGAGGGAACGGGTAATCCCGGTGTATCCGGAGGCGGTGAGAGCCCTGCGGGATTATGTGCGCCGTGTGCGGCCCAATATGGCCGCGCCGGGGGAGAAGGCCCTGTTTGTCAATATGTCCGGAACCCGGATGACCCGCCAGGGCTTCTGGAAGATCATCAAGGGCTACCAGGCCAAGGCGGGGATCAAGACGGAGATCACCCCCCACACCTTGCGCCATTCCTTTGCGGCGCACCTGTTGGATAATGGCGCGGATATTCAGGCTGTGCAGGAAATGCTGGGCCATGCGGAGCTATCCACCACCCAGATCTATGCCAAGGTGCTGGACAAGCGGCTGAAGGAGGTCTATAATCAGGCCCACCCCATGGCAAATTGATAGATGCCCCCTGGCTTTCAGCCAGAGGGGCAATGCAAAAACATATCGGGGAAAGAGCAAAAATCCCGCATCCAAACGGATGCGGGATTCTAATCTACCTGGGTTATATGGCGCGGGTAACCTTGCCGGAACGGAGGCATCTTGTGCAGACATAAACATGAGTGGGGGAACCATTCACAATTGCCTTGACGCGCTTCACGTTGGGCTTCCAAGGTCTGTTGCTGCGTCTGTGGGAGTGGGACACCTTGATGCCGAACACGACGCCCTTGTCACAAAATTCGCATTTTGCCATTTCGCTCGAACCTCCTCGCTTTAAAAACTAGAAATGCATCGAGTAACATACTAGCAGAAAGTTTGGAAAAAAGCAAGTACAAATTGATAAAAAATCTAATTTTTTGAAAACTGACAAAGATGTTGCATGGAATGAAAAAAAAGACTATACTTTTAACAGAAAAACGCGGCACCAATGCGACGACAGGAGGAATGCATAGATGGCAAATCCGATCTATTATGCTGAGTTAGGCATGATTATTGAAAAATTTTTCTTTGAGGTGGTCCATCCGGCAGAGGACTATGAACATATCCAAGTGGTTTCAGCGGATATCAACCGTCCGGGCCTGCCCCTGGCGGGCTTTATGGAGTGCTTTGATAACACCAGGCTGGTGGTTCTGGGCAACGCTGAGTACAGCTATCTGGAGACCTTGACCCCGCAGCAGCGCTATGATCGTTTTGATGATATTCTGTCCCGGAAGGTCCCCGGTGTTATTATCTGCCGCCAGTTGGACGTCTATCCGGAGATGATGGAGCTGGCAGATAAGTATGATATCACCATCCTGCGCACGGATATGCCCACAGGTGAGTTGGTGAGCACTTTGGTGGCATCCTTAAAGGTATATTTGTCTCCCCGCATCACCCGCCATGGCGTGCTGCTGGAGATCTATGGTGAAGGTGTGCTGCTGGTGGGCGACTCCGGAATCGGCAAGAGCGAGACCGCCGTGGAACTGATCAAGCGGGGACACCGCCTGGTGGCTGACGACGCGGTGGAGATTAAGAAGATGACTGCAAAGGTGCTGATGGGCTCCGCGCCGGAGCTGATCCGCCATTACATGGAGCTTCGGGGCATCGGCGTTGTGGATATCCGCCGCCTGTTCGGCATGTCCGCCGTTGTGAAGGAGCATGAGATTGATATGATGATCAAGCTGGAGCCTTGGAAAAACGGCCATGCCTATGACCGCCTGGGGCTGGAGGACGAGACCACGGAGATCCTGGGCATCAAGCTGCCCACGGTCACCATTCCCGTGAAGCCCGGCCGAAATCTGGCTGTTATCATCGAGGTGGCTGCCATGAACAACCGGGACAAGAAGACGGGCTATAATGCGGCCCAGGCGTTTACCCAGCAGTTGAATGATCACTTTACAACCAAAGGCCTGAAATTCTGATAGGGAGAAGCCATGTATTATGTTGGTATTGATGTAGGCGGGACAAACCTGGCGGCGGGAGTTGTCACCGAGGATAACCAGGTGATTTCCCGTGCGAAGTGCCGTGCGTCCGGCTGCCAGACGGCGGATAGCATGACCCATGCCATTGTGAAGATTGCCCGGGATGCGGTCCGTAAGGCGGGAGTCTCGGAGGATCAGGTGGGCCATGTGGGCGTCGGGATCCCCGGCGCAGTGGAGCGCAAGAGCCAGTTTATCTATAAGACGGTCAATGCGCCCTATGATATGTACCCCTTCGGGGAGCAGTTCCGGAAGGAATGGGATATCCCCGTATATTTGGAAAATGATGCAAACTGCGCTGTCATTGGGGAGTTCCTGGTGGGCGCGGCCTGGGGGAAGGAGTCCGCCATTATGGTGACGTTGGGCACGGGCGTTGGCGGCGGCTTTATCAACTATGGTCACCTGGAGGGCGGAATCAATCTGACTGGCATGGAGATTGGCCACATGGTTATTGAAGTGGACGGTGTGGCCTGCCCCTGTGGGCGGAAGGGCTGTTGGGAGCAGTATTCCTCTGCCACTGGATTGAAGCGGGCGACGAGAGAGGCCATTGAGAAGAATCCGGATTCCCTGCTGGCCAAAATTGCCAAAGAGGAGGGAAAGGTCGGCGGACGCACTGCCTTTGTGGCGGCCCGGGCGGGATGCCCTGTGGGGAAGA
The DNA here is from genome assembly GCA_964387095.1 of uncultured Oscillospiraceae bacterium. Lineage (GTDB taxonomy): Bacteria > Bacillota > Clostridia > Oscillospirales > Oscillospiraceae > JAJQBJ01. The sequence goes on along the minus strand of CAYLVH010000015.1, from coordinate 19,350 downwards.
AGGTGACCGACGGCTATCTGAAGTATCTGATCGTGGGCCTGACCAACCTGGTCAATATTTTCCAGCCAGAGGTCATCGTGCTGGGGGGCGGTGTCAGCAACGAAGGGGATGAGGATTTTCTCTACCCCATTTGCCAGAGGATCGCTGGGTTCCGCTATACCGAAGCTGGCCTGGTGCAGACGAAGATCATCAAGGCAGGGTTGGGCAGTGACGCGGGCGTCATCGGCGCCAGCCTGCTGGGCCGTGTAAATCTGCTGGAACATTAGAAAAGAGGCTAAACCCGGTTCATGCTTGATGCATGACCGGGTTTTTCGACAGCCTCTCAATTTATCCGTGTTCAGTCGTCCTTTCTGCCGAAGAGACGGGAGAAAAAACCGCCCTTCTCCTGGGAGTTGGCACTGGAGGCTTCCTCCTGGTTGCTGCTGTCGGAGGGTTCCTCCACCTCCTGGGGGATGGATTCCGGCTCAACCGCTCCATCCACCGGCGGCCAGGAGGGGGTCTCCTCTGGCTCCTCCCTGGGAACGTCCGGGATGGGAACCTGGGGAGCCTCAGACTCGGCGGGTTTTGACTGATATATGACCCGCTTCTCGGAGCGGACTTTTAGGGCCTCCTCCAGCACCTTGGGCACCAGGGTCATGCCGATGCCGGTGGGATCCACCAGGACGCCGTTGTTTTCGCCCACCTGGGCGGCCAGCTCGTCCAGGCTCAGGCCGATGATGATGTCGGGGTAGTTGTTCTTGGTAATAAACTGGACCGCCTCATCCCGGCTGGTAAAGGCCAGCAGCCAGCTCTGGTTGGTCTTGTTGTTTTTAATCATGCGAATGGGGTATTTGCCATCCTGGGTGCCCAGGATTCGGTGCTTGCCGGTGAAGTTGGGCTTCGCGATGGGGGTATCCACGCAGTTGGCCTTCCGCATCAGCTCCTGAATGCGCTGGATACCCTGGGCGGAGTACGCATGGTCCGCCTTGAACTGTTGGCGCAGCTTCTCCGGGCCGGCGCAGGGGACGAACAGAGTGGTGTTGCCCAGATCCTGTAGAGCGTTCCGGTTCCAGGTCATAAACCAGTTGTTCAGGCCGGTTTTCCACTCCTCGGTCATATCGTCCTTGTGCAGGGCGAGCAACCTCAGTGTCTGGAGGGTGCGCAGCATGGAGTTGCGGACGCTGGAATTGTGGCGCTCAATAAAGCCGGGGTTGGAATCGGGGATGATATTGTGCCGCCAGACGGTGACGGACTCCAGACCGTCGTCCAAGCGGAAGCGCAGAACGCCCAGGCTTTCGCAGAAGCGCAGGAAGGGCTTGATTTCACTCTGCTCCAGCTTTTTGACTGTGGCGAAGTATTGGTTGGTGTCGGCGTAATATTTCACGCTTGCCTCTGCCAGTTCCTTAGTGGAGTAGAGGCGTACATCCCCCCGCACGGTCTCCAATAGGGGGAAGCGGGGGTTGAAGGAGGCGTCAAAGGCCACGTACAGCTCCTCGGCCTTGAAGATCAGCCAGCCCAGCTTCTTTTCCAGATCCTCTTCCTCTGCGGCCTGTTCGGGTGTGGCTTTTTTGGGGTCAAAATCCTTTTGGCAGACAGCCAGGGCGTGGCGGGCCAGATTGAAGGGAGTTGCAGGAACCTGGAAGGTGCGGGGGAGCTTCACCGTCTTTTTCCACTGAATGAAGGCGTCGTCGTCCTCCAGGCTGTCCTCCTTTAGGGCGCTGTCACATTTTGCCTTCAGCTCCCCCAGGGATATCTGCTTCCTGCTGGTGGCGGAGTAAAAACGGTTTTTGGGCATCCGGGTCTGAATCTTTGTAGCCAGTGCGTCCAGCTTTGCGTGGTCGGTTTTCAGCCAGCCGTATTCCTCTGGGGTAATCATAAAATAGAAGACCATGGCGGATTCGCCGCCGCTCCAGCTGTTGGGGTCGTCCATATCCATAGCGCCCAGGACATAGATGTCCGGCTGATGGAAATGGCCGATGATATAGGTAAAGTAACCGGAGGTTACCGTTTCGATTTTTTCAAAGTTGGGTTGGTTGCTCATGTTGCTTTGTCCACCTGTTCATTAGAGATAGAGGAAAATCCTCTTCTATATCATAACGGTTGCGGCGTAAGATTTCCACCCCTTTTCCGAAATTAACAGAAAAAATCGTCGGCAAAGGGGTGATAGTTGAAAAAAATTTCAAAGTCAAGTTGAAAATTGCCAAGGATTCCCCTATAATATAAAAGATTAAGCACTGTTACACAGGTGAAAGAGAAAAAGGAGGAGAACAAACATGAATGAAAAGAATGAAGGCGCCATTCGTGATGCCAGAACCCTTGGGATCCCCAAGATGCTGCTCCTGGGCGTTCAGCACATGTTCGCCATGTTTGGAGCCACGATTCTTGTCCCCATCCTGGTGATGGGCTATTTTGAGAGCGCCTGCGGCGAACCCTTGACCCGAGGCGTCACGGTTTCCACCACGCTGTTCTGCGCCGGTTTTGGCACCCTGCTGTTCCATGTTCTGACTAAGCTGAAGGTCCCTGCGTTTTTAGGCTCATCTTTCGCGTTCCTGGGGGGCTTCTACACTGTGGCTAACCTGAATGGAGGCATGTATGCCACCATGTCAGCAAATGATAAGGTGGCTTATGCCTGCGGCGGTGTAGTGGTCGCCGGTCTGTTATATCTGGTTTTGGCGCTGATTATCAAGCTGACGGGCGTTAAGCGGGTTATGAAGTTCCTACCACCTGTGGTTACCGGCCCCATCATCATCTGCATCGGACTCTCCCTGGCGGGGTCTGCAATTTCCAATGCCTCCACCAATTGGCTGATCGCCATTGTTGCCCTGGTGGTCATTATCATTTTCAATATCTGGGGGAAGGGCATGTTCAAGATCATCCCCATCCTGATGGGTGTTGTGATCACTTATATCTTTGCTGTGATCCTCAATGCATTCGGCGTCACCAATCCGGACGGCTCCGCCATCATCAACTTTACCTCTGTGGCCGCTGGGAGCTGGATTGGCCTGCCTGATTTCCAGCTGTGCAAGTTCGACCTGACCTCCATCCTGGTCATGGCTCCGATTGCCATCGCGTCCATGATGGAGCATGTGGGCGATATGTCCGCCATCTCCGCCACCGTCGGTGAAAACTATATCGAGGATCCCGGCCTGCACCGCACCCTGACCGGCGACGGATTGGCAACCTCCGTGGCCGGCCTGCTGGGCGGCCCCGCAAACACCACCTATGGCGAGAACACCGGCGTCCTGGAGCTGTCCCAGGTGTTTGACCCCCGGGTGATCCGCCTGGCCGCTGTCTTTGCTGTGATCCTGTCCTTTATCCCCAAGTTTTCCGTCATCATTTCCACCATGCCATCTGCCATCATCGGCGGAGTTTCCTTTATGCTGTACGGCATGATTTCCGCCATTGGCGTTCGGAACGTGGTTGAGAATCAGGTGGATCTGACCAAGTCCCGCAACCTGATTATTGCAGGCGTTATCTTCGTCTGCGCGCTGGGCTTCTCCGATGGCGTGACCTTTACCATTGGCGAAGCCTCCATCACCCTGACCGCTCTGGCCATTGCCGCCATCGCCGGCATCGTCCTGAACGCGATTCTGCCCGGCAACGACTATGAATTCGGCGTCAACCCCAAGGGCGACCAGAGCCGCGGCGTCTATGTCTCCAACACGGACGGAAAGGAAAAAGGCGACGACTGATTTGAAAGGAGTGTAACATACAGATGGATTTCACCCAGGAAGATAATGTTGAGATTTTTACCCATCCATTGATTCAGCACAAGATCTCCATGCTGCGTGACCGGAACACCGGCACCAACGAGTTCCGCAAGCTGGTGGAGGAGATCGCCATGTTGGAGGGGTTCCAGGCCTTGCGGGATCTGCCGGTGGAGGATGTGGAGATTGAGACCCCCATTGAGCGCTGCATGACTCCGATGATCGCCGGGCGGAAGCTGGCAGTGGTGCCCATCCTGCGCGCCGGGCTGGGCATGGTTTCCGGCGTGCTGGCACTGGTGCCCTCTGCAAAGGTAGGCCATATCGGCCTGTATCGGGATGAGGAGACCCATGAGCCTCACGAGTATTACTGCAAGCTGCCCCACCCCATTGAGGAGCGCACCATTGTGGTTACGGACCCCATGCTGGCAACCGGCGGCTCTGCGGTGGATGCCATCACCATGATTAAGGAGCACGGCGGCAGGAAGATCAAGTTCATGTGCATTATCGCGGCCCCCGAGGGCCTGGAGCGCCTGCACAAGACGCATCCCGATGTGCAGATCTATGTGGGCCATCTGGATCGGGAGCTGAATGAGGATGCGTACATCTGCCCTGGCCTGGGCGACGCAGGCGACCGTATTTTCGGTACCAAATAATAGCTGAATCCATACCATGTAAGGGCATCGCGGGAGCGGTGCCCTTTTTCTTGCCAGGAAAGGGAATCCTGTGTAAAATAGAGGAGAAGGAGCTGATTGAAATGGGACAGGTGCTGGTATTGATCCTGGCGGGGGGGCAATCCCGCCGCATGGGGCGGGACAAGGCGGAGCTGCCCTTTGAGGGGGAGACGATGCTGACCAGCTTGGTACACCGCTATGGGGCGGAGTATCCTGTGGCGGTTTCCGTGCGGGAACCTGGGAGCTACGACACCGCCGGGGCGCCGGAAATCGTGGATCAGTACCCCGGCCAGGGCCCGCTGGCCGGCCTTCAGGCGGCCTTTCGCCAGACGGGGGCGGAGCGGATCTTCCTGACCGGAACCGACCTGCCCTTCGGCAGCGTGGAGCTGGCAAGGGAGCTGCTGGGAAGGGCGGAGGGGGATCCCGCCGGTGACGCCTGGGTGGTGCGCAGGAGGGACGGAAAGACAGAGCCGCTGTGCGCGGTCTACCGAAAAAGCTGTCTGCTCCCTGCGGAGGAATGCCTGGAGGAGGGGCGGCGGTCGTTCAAGGACCTGTTCCAGAAAATCATCGTTCGATATGTGGAGGAGCGTATGCTGCCGGGCTTTGACCTGGAGTACCTTCTGGACAACCTGAACACCCCGGAGGATTACCGCCGAGCGGTGCTGAAAGAAATATAATGCGATGCGCGTGGGGCTAAAAAGCCCAACGCGCTTTTTTTCATCACCTTTCGCAGAAACCTGAATAGAATGAATTGATTCGAAAGCAAACAGCGAAGGGGAGTGTTAGGGTGGATCGGAAAAGATTTTTGATGGCGGGCGGAGACCGACGGTTTTTGCGTCTGGGGCAGCTTTTGGAGGAGGATGGTCATTCCGTCCGGTATTTGGCGATGCAGGAGCAGAACTGGCCAGACAGGGAAGTGGCAGAGGTGGCCCGGGGCGTGGACTGTGTGATTTTGCCAATCCCACCGGCTGACAGCGGCGGGATTTTGACGGCGCCCCTGAGCCAGCGGCGGGTGCCGCTGGAAAAGCTATTGGGCTGCCTGGATGAGGGTCAGCTGGTCTGCGCGGGAGGGCTCACGGAGGAACTGACCCAGGCGGCGGAGGAACAGGGCTTTCTGCTGGCAAACTATTTGAGCCGGGAGGAGCTGACCATTGAAAATGCTGTTCCCACAGCGGAGGGTGCCATCAGCGTAGCCATGCAGGAGCTGCCCTGTGCCATACATGGGGTGAAGGCCCTGGTGATCGGCTGCGGTAAGTGCGGCTATGCCCTGGCGGAACGGCTGCGGGGGCTGGGGGCGGAGCTGACGGTGTCCGCGCGTTCCTGGCGGGATTTCGCCCGGATCCGGGCAGAGGGGTGGCAGCAGGCGGATACCGCCGCCCTGGAACCAGTGCTGCTGGAAATGAGATTGGTTTTTAATACGGTTCCGGCCCTGGTGCTGGGAGCGGAGCGGCTCAAACTGCTGCCCCGGAATGGGCTGGTTATCGACTTGGCCAGCAAGCCCGGCGGAGTGGACTGGGTGGCGGCGGAACGGGTGGGAGTTAAGGCCATTCACGCCCTGGGGATTCCGGGAAAATATGCACCGGAAACTGCGGCGGAGAGCCTGCGAAGGGTTATTTATCACTGCATACGGGAGTGTGAGAAATGAGTAAAGAGGAGCTGCGGGTGGGATTTGCGTTTTGCGGGTCCTACTGTACCTGGGATAAGGCGATGGCTGCGCTGGAACAGGTGGGGGCGGAGTTTTCGGAGGTGTTCCCCATTGTGTCCGAGCTGAGCGCCGTGACAGATACGCGGTTTGGGCAGGCGGCGGACTTCCTGCGGAGAATGGAGGAAATTTGCGGACGGAAGGCGATTACCACCATCCGGGAGGCGGAGCCAATCGGGCCGAAAAAGCTGTTGGATGTGTTGTTGGTGGCGCCCTGTACAGGGAATACCCTGGCAAAGCTGGCAAACGGCGTCACCGATACATCGGTGACCATGGCGGTGAAGGCCCATCTGCGCAACCTGAGACCGGTGGTGATCGCACCCTCTACCAATGATGGATTGAGCATTTCCCTGAAGAATATCGGGGAGCTGATGTGCCGGAAGAATTATTACTTTGTGCCCTTTGGGCAGGATAGCCCCCAGGGGAAGCCAAACTCCCTGGTGGCGGATTTCCGGCGGATCCCGGAGACGATCCGAGCGGCCATGCAGGGCAGCCAGCTTCAGCCGGTTTTGAAATAGTAAAGGGAGCAGGGGATACGGTGGAGCATATCAGAGCGTATCCCCTGCTGAATTTTTGCCCCATTTGATAGGGGAGGGGAAAGATTGTTTGACAAATGAAAAATACATTAGTATTATAAGATTATGGACCCGTCAAAAGCTTCCATCAGCTTGGAAGGATGGGGAGCTATGAAAAGAAGGAGTGTTGCATTATGACGGTAGCCGAGAAGAAGCAACTGATGGCAATGGCCTGCAAAGTGCGCATGGGTGTGATCACCTCTATCCACGGTGCAAAGGCAGGACATCCTGGCGGAAGCCTTTCCGCCGCAGATCTGTTCACTTATCTTTATTTCAAGGAACTGAATGTGGACCCGAAGAATCCCAGGTGGGAGGATCGTGACCGCTTTGTCCTGTCCAAGGGCCATACGACTCCGGGACTATACTCCGCTCTGGCATATCGCGGATTTTTCCCTGTGGAGGATCTGCCCACCCTGCGTCATATTGACAGCTATTTGCAGGGCCATCCCAATATGAACACCGTACCTGGCGTTGATATGTCCACCGGCTCTCTGGGCCAGGGGGTTTCCACCGCCGCCGGCATGGCGCTGGCCGCCAAGAAGACTGGAAAGACCTGCCGCGTCTACACCCTGTTGGGGGATGGTGAGATACAGGAGGGCCAGGTCTGGGAGGCTATGATGTTTGCCGCCCATTATCACCTGGACAACCTGTGCGTGATTATCGACAACAACGGCCTGCAAATTGACGGCAAGGTGGAGAATGTTATGAACCCCTATCCCATCGTGGATAAGCTGGTTGCCTTCGGCTTTGGCGTGAAGGAAATCGACGGCCATGACTTCCGGCAGATTGAAGACGCGATAGAAGAGGCCAAGGCCACCAAGGGCAAGCCCTTTGCCATCGTGATGAAGACCACCAAGGGCAAGGGAGTCAGCTACATGGAGGGTCAGGCTGGTTGGCACGGCAAGGCTCCCAATGATGAGGAATATCAGATCGCAATGGATGAGCTGAATGCTCAGCTTGCAGAAGTGGAGGCGATATAAGATGGCAGATGTTAAGAAAATCGCTACTCGTGAGAGCTACGGCAACGCCCTGAAGGAACTGGGCGCGACGGCTCCGGATCTCATCGTTTTTGACGCCGACCTGGCGGGCGCGACCAAGACCGGCACCTTCCAGAAGGCGTATCCTGACCGCCACTTTGACTGCGGCATTGCGGAGGCCAACATGGTCTGCGCTGCCGCCGGCGCGTCCACCTTTGGATTGGTTCCCTTTGTGTCTACCTTTGCCATGTTTGCCGCTGGCCGCGCCTTTGAGCAGGTGCGCAACACGGTGGGATACCCTCACCTGAATGTGAAGATCGGCGCAACCCATGGCGGTATCTCCGTGGGCGAGGACGGGGCTTCTCATCAGTGCTGTGAGGATTTTGCCCTGATGCGCATCATCCCTGGCATGGTGGTCCTGTCGCCCTCTGACGATGTGGAGGCAAAGGCGGCTGTCAAGGCTGCCTATGAGTATGTTGGCCCTGTCTATATCCGCTTTGGCCGTCTGGCTGTACCCGTGATCCACGACCCCGAAAACTTCACCTTTGAGATCGGCAAGGGCGAGCTGCTGCGGGAGGGCAAGGATCTTGCCATAATCGCCACCGGCCTGATGGTAAATGAGGCGGTGGAGGCTGCCAAGGTCCTGGAGACCAAGGGCATTTCCGCCCGCGTCATCAACCTGGCCACCATCAAGCCCCTGGACGAGGAGATTGTCCTGGCTGCCGCCAGGGACTGCGGCAAGATCATCACCTGCGAGGAGCACTCTATCATTGGCGGCCTGGGAGAGGCGGTCTGTAGTCTGCTGAGTGAGAAGCTGCCTACCCCGGTCAGGCGCATTGGCGTCAACGACGAATATGGACATTCCGGTCCGGCCTCCGATTTGTTGAAGCAGTTCGGCCTGAGTGCTGAGCACATTGTCGAGGTTGCAGAAGGGTTCTGCAAGGCTTGAAGCGTGGAATGGGGCTTTGGCTGCTGACCGCAGCGACAGCTCTCTGGGTTTGCTTTATCTGGGGGCACTCCATGGTTCCCGCTGGGATCTCTTCCCAGGAGAGCGGAGCTGTTCTGACAGTGCTGAAGGATATCTTCCGGGGGCTCCATCTGCCTGTGGGGCTGACCGAGCATATTGTGCGGAAGGCTACCCATTTTTCAGAGTATTTGATCCTGGGGGTTCTGGACGTGGCCACCCTCCGGGGATGGGGGCAGAGAAACGGCTTGCTCCTGCTCCCTGCGGCGGCGGTTTTCACACCCCTGGTGGATGAGACAATCCAGCTGTTTGTGCCGGGGCGCAGCGGCGAAATCGGGGATGTGTGGCTGGACATTTTTGGCTTTGTCACCGGAGCGCTTTTGAGCTTACTGCTGAACCTCCTCTGGCGGCGCCTCCGAAAAGATGAAGGATGGAAACGATTTCATTAAAAACGAATAGAAATCTGGCGGCTAAACAGATGTTTTTGGGTAAACAGATATTTTTGGGTAATTCGTAAAGCAAACCCGCAATTTTTTGCAATTTTCCCAAGTTTGTGACAGCTGGAAATCTTGCAGAGTAAATTCAATTGTGGTACAATATAACTGCATGAAATAGAGGATGGACGCAACACCTAGGTTACAACATCCCCAATTGGATCAAGAACACCTGCAATTATGAACTAACAGGATGCTGAAAAGGAGAAATTGATATGGCTTATGAACTTCCCTCTTACCGTCTGGATGGCAAGGTTGCCATCATCACCGGTTCCACCCGGGGTATTGGCAATGCAATCGCCCACACTATGGCTGGCTATGGTGCGATGGTTGTCATCACCGGCCGTAAGCAGGAGCAGTGCGACGCCGTGGCGGCTGAGATCATCGCTGAGGGCGGCAAGGCCCTGGGCGTTGCTACCGACGTCACCAGCGCTGAGTCCCGGAAGAACCTGATCGAGAAGACCGTAGCTGAGTTTGGCCGGCTGGATATTCTGGTCAACAACGCCGGTGTTGGCGGTATCCCCAAGAAGATGGTGGATATGGACGAGGGTTACTATGACAACATCATGAACGCCGACCTGAAGGCTGTTTACTTCCTGAGCCAGCTGGCCGCTTTGCAGATGAGGGCACAGGGCTGCGAGAAGGGCACCCACCCCTATCGTATCATCAACATGTCCTCTGCTGCCGGCATCAAGAGCCCCATTGGCGATACCGTCTATGGTGCCGCCAAGGCGTCTGTGACCCATCTGACCCGTATCATGGCCAATGAGCTGGCCCGCTTCGGCATCACCTGCAACACCGTCGCTCCTGGCTATGTCCTGACCGACATGACCAAGGATCAGATGGCGGATGAGAAGAATGCCGCCGCTGTTCAGCGCATGATTTCCCTGCGCCGCTATGCAATGCCCGTTGAGATCGCTTCCGTCGTCAACTTCATTGCTTCTGCCGCTGGCGGTTATCTCACCGGCGTCCTGATCCCTGTGGACGGCGGCATGACCATCAATTGATGGCACATTTTGAATAGGACCTGATGTGCCGGCTTTCGGCTGGAAATGAAAATGAATATGGCTGCCAGCCCCGGGAAGGGCGTGGACGGCGCCCGGAAGCCTTTTGTATGTGTAAAGGCCACAAGGCATTTGCAGATAAATAAATGACACTCTAAAATGAAAGTGGAGGAATTAACAATGGCTATCGGTACTTATGAACAGTACAAGGCTAGACTGCTGGCTATGAAGCCGAATGTCTATCTGAACGGCAAGTGTGTTGACCGTTCCAACGGCAAGCAGGGCGCTGAGCGTGACCTGGCTGACTGGATTCAGGGCGGCACCTATGTCATGAAGCAGTGCTATGACACCGCTAACGATCCCGATTACGCAGATGTTTGCGTCGTCACTGAGGCTGATGGCTCCGTGCATAACCGCTGCACCCACATCAACCAGTCTCAGGACGACCTGCTGAAGAAGCAGCTGATGACCCGCCTGATCTGTCACCGTGTGGGCGGCTGCATGCAGCGCTGCATGGGTACTGATGCTCTGAACGCTCTGTATTCTGTCACCTATGACTGCGACAAGGCCTGCGGCACCGTTTATCATCAGCGCCTGCTGAAGTACATCAAATACTGCCAGGACAACGATCTGGTCTGCAACTGCGCTCAGACCGACGTGAAGGGCTCCCGTAACAAGAAGTATAAGAGAGCTCACCAGCAGCCCGACCCCGATCAGTTCCTGCACATCATCGCTCGGGATGTGGACGGCGTTGACATCGACGGCACCCCCACCAAGGGCATTATCGTCCGCGGCGCCAAGATCTGCAACTCCAATGCTCCCTATGTGGATGAGATCATCGCCAACCCCACCAAGTTCATGGATTCCGAGGATGCTGAGTACGCAGTTGCGTTCGCTCTGCCCGCTGACTGGCCCGGCCTGAAGCTGATGGCTCTGCCTGGACTGCATCACAAGCGCACCCATCTGGAAGCTCCCTTTGCAAAGATCGGCGACGTGGAGTCCCTGACCATCTTCGACGATGTGTTCGTGCCCAACAGCCGTGTCTTCATGGACGGCCTGGAGAACGAGGGTGTCTGCCGCTTTGCCGGCTATCTGGCCCTGATGTTTGCCCATTATCATCGTCATTCCTACACCGGCTGCAAGACCGCCGTTTCCGAGTGCATTGCCTCCCAGGCCGCTCTGGTGGCTGAGGTCAATGACATTGCCAAGGAGTCCCATGTCCGTGACAAGCTCTGCGACATCATCCAGACTGCTGAGCTGGTGTTCGCTGCTGGTCAGTGCGCTGCCTATCGTTCCGTCAAGTTCGCGTCCGGCCAGCAGGTGCCTGACGAGATCCTGACCAACGCTGGCCGTCGTCTGGCTGGTCACAACATCTATCATGAGTATGAGACCCTGGCTGACCTGACCGGCGGTATCTGCGCATCCCTGCCCACTGAGGAGAGCTACTTCGCTCCTGAGACCGCTGAGCTGTGCAACAAGTACATTGTCCGCAATCCCGCTTGGTCCGCTGAAAACACCCATCGCGTTATGCGCATGATGGAGAACAAGCTGTGCGACTCCTTCGAGGCTGCTCAGGCTGTTGCCGGCGTCCATGGCGGCGGCTCCCCCCTGATGGAGACCATCTGCATGATGCAGCGCTATCCTCTGGAAGAGCTGAAGGGCATTGCAAAATATCTGGCTGGTATCCCCGGCTACGAGAAGTGCCCTCGCTTCGAGCGTGGTCATGTGGATCCCTCCGCTATGCTGGCTAAATTTGACGCCGCTAAGGCTGCAAAGCAGGCACAGGCAAAGGGTTAATAATTTAATCCCGTAAAATCTACCCCCTGTGCCAAGCACAGGGGGTAGGATAGTATCCCTGCGGTACTAGCAAGAAATTTCAAACTAGGAGTGATCATCATGACTCATATGAACCGTAAGATCGGCATTCCTTCCTTCGACATGACCGGAAAGACCGCCATTATCACCGGCGGCACCCAAGGCTTGGGGTTTGGTATGGCCTGCGCATTGGCTGCCTATGGCGCTAATGTTGTCATCACAGCCCGTACCTTGGCAAAGGTCGAGGACGCTGCTGCTGATCTGAATGAAAACTACTGCAAGGGTGGCCGTTCTCTGGGTATCCCTGCTGACTCCTCCAAGCAGGAGAACGTTAAAGAAGTTATCGCCAAGACGGTCGCGGAGTTCGGTTCCCTGGATATTCTCATCAACAATGCTGGAATCTCCGGTGAAACCGCTCTGATAGTGGAGAACCGGGAGGGCCGCAAGGAGTATACGGTTGAAAACTTCCGGAAGGTTGTCGAGACCAATCTGACTGGTACCTTCATATTCTGCCAGGAGGCAGCCCGCCAGATGATCAAGCAGAACGCGGAGAACGGCAAAAAGGGCGGCCGCATCATCATCACCTCCTCTGTGGGCGGTTTTATCGGCGGCAAGGGCGTCGTGGGCTACGGCGCCTCCAAGGCAGCTTGCCTGTCCCTGGCCCGCACCATGGCGAATAACTTCGGCCGCGAGAACATCACCGTCAACTGCATCTGCCCCGGCTATGTTGTCACTCCTCTGAACGAAGAGTTCTTTATTGATGCAGAGGGCAACGAGACTGCCTACTACAAGCAGCAGGCGAAGGCGACCTCTGTCCGCCGCCTGGGCACCATCGAGGAGATCGCCGGCCCTGTTTTGGCGATGTGCTCTGATTCCTTCAGCTATATGACCGGCACTTATCTGCTGGTGGATGGCGGTCAGTCCATCCCCGCAGAATAAGCTATAAACCATATAAAATCTAGAAGGAGTTGGTTCCGATGGAATTTGCAAACATTATCTATACCGTCGATGATGGTATCGCTACGATTAAGCTGAACCGTCCGAAGGCTCTGAACGCTCTGAATTCTGAGATCAACAAGGACATCATGGCTGCCATTGAGCTGGTCAAGGATGATCCCTCTATCCGCGTCCTGATTCTGACAGGTTCTGAGAAAGCATTTGCCGCCGGTGCAGATGTCAAGGAAATGGCGGAGGCAACTCCCCGCTATGCCCGTGAGTTCTCTGGCCTGGCGATTGATATCAACAATATGCTGGAGTCCATGCCCATCCCCACCATCGCGGCCGTCAGCGGCTTTGCGTTCGGCGGCGGCTTCGAGATGCCTCTGGCTTGTGACTTCCGGGTTGGCGGCCCCCGCACTGTGCTGGCATTCCCCGAGTGCGGCCTGGGCATTATCCCTGGCGCAAACGGCTGCGCCCGCGCAACCGCCCTGGTTGGGGCCGCGAAGGCCAAGGAGCTGGTTATGCTGTCCGACCCTGCGCATCCCATCACCGGTAAGGAAGCCTATGATATGGGCCTGCTGAACTGGTATGTCACCGGAGATGCTGAGCTGGACGCCACCGCCGCTTCCGCTAAAAAGGCATACAAGGCCGCTAAGAAGGCCGGGGCTGAGAATGCGGACGAGCTGAAAGCTGCCAACAAGGCTGCTGAGTCCGCCGCCGCGCAGGCTGAATATAACGCCATCTATGGCAAGGCTGTTGAGATCGCGAACCGCTTGAAGGCACGCCCTGCCTGCGCTCTGGCTTCTGCCAAGATCGCAATCAATAAGGCCGCCATCGAGACGGTTGCTGCCGGCAAGGCAACGGAGACAACGGAGTTCACGCTGTTGTTCAATACGCATGACCAGAAGGAAGGCATGGCCGCTATGATCGAAAAGCGACCCGCCGTATTCACCAACAATTAATTTCGGAAGCACCAGGGTCTGCCTGAAGGCAGTCTTCAGGTGGACTGCTGTTTCTTTCAATTCGGGAAGAAATTCCCAGAAAATACATATCTAGGAGGAACACTACAATGGCTATTGAAACCATCGCCGTTCTGGGCGCTGGCCAGATGGGTTCCGGCATCGCTCAGATTGCCGCTACCAACGGCTACAAGGTCATCATGCGCGACATCAAGCAGGAGTTCTGCGACAAGGGTGTCAACATCATCAAGAAGGGTCTGGACCGCCAGATCGCCAAGGGAAAGACCACTCAGGAGGCTGCTGACGCCATCCTGGCTAACATCACCACCTGCGTTGAGCTGGAGGATGTTGCTCCCGCTGACTTCGTGATCGAGGCTGTCCCCGAGATCTTGAGCCTGAAGCAGGACACCTTCAAGCAGCTGGGTGAGATCTGCAAGCCCGATGCGATCCTGTGCACCAACACCTCTTCCATGTCTATCACCGAGATCACCGGCGGCTGCAAGAACCCTGAGCGCTGCATGGGTATGCACTTCTTCAGCCCTGTCTATGCTATGAAACTGGTGGAGATGATCAAGGCTGAGGCCACCTCCGAGGAGACCGTGGCTGCCGTCCGTGAGGTCGCTGAGAAGATGGGCAAGGTTCCCGTTCTCTGCCGGACTGACACCCCGGGCTTTATCGTCAACCGCTGCCTGTTCGCCTTCATGCTGGAGGCTGTTCATGAGTATGAGGACGGCGTTGCCTCTATTGAGGATATTGACACCGCCATCAAGCTGGGCCTGAACCACCCCATGGGCCCCTTCGAGATGATGGACCTGTCTGGCCTGGATACCTTCCCCCATGTCACCGAGATCCTGGAGAAGCTACCTGTCACCACCTGGGCTGCTCCTGAGTCTGTTAAGGCCAAGATTGCTGAGGGTAAGTTTGGCCGTAAGAGCGGCGAGGGCTGGTATAAGTATTAATTCCGATTTTGCGGAATTTTGTTCCGCCCTTGCCCTGCGGGGCAGGGGCGAAGGCAAAATGTTAGGAGGTTTTTCCAATGTCTGTTGTTAAATTTGAAGACATTAAGAAGGTTGCCTGCTCTGGCGCCGGCATCATCGGCTCCTCTTTCGCGGCTTCCTTCGCACTGGCTGGCTATCCCACCAACGTCTATGAGATCAATGAGGAATGCAAGGAAAAGGCGGAAACGGCTGTCAACGCGGTGTTTGACTCCATGATCAAGCTGGGCTATGCCCCCGCTGAGAAGGTTGAGGATGCCCGCAAGCGGGTCTTCTACACCACCGATTCCGCTGAAGCCTTTGGCGATGTTCAGTTCATTCAGGAGAACGGCCCTGAGCGCATCGAGGTGAAGCAGTCCATCGTGGCGAACCTGGACAAGTATGCGCCTGCTGAGGCAATTGTCTGCTCTTCCACCACTGGCCTGAAGATCTCTGATATCGCTGCAAAGTCCCAGCATCCTGAGCGTTACCTGGGCGCACATCCCTGGAATCCCCCTCATCTGATTCCCCTGGTGGAGTGCGCACAGTGGCAAGGCGTTACCGATCCTCAGACTGTGGAGACTGCTTTGGCATTCTATAAGAGCATGGGCAAGGAGCCCATCGTCATGAAGAAGGAAATGCCCGGCTTCGTGGCAAACCGCCTGGCACACGCTGTTTGGCGTGAGGAGATCGCCATGGTCATGGACGGCGTTTGCACCCTGGAGGATGCGGATAAGGCTATGTGCTTCGGTCCCGGCCTGCGTTATGCCATCTTTGGCTCCGGCATGATTTATCAGCTCTCTGGCGGCGCTGGCTTGCGTGGCGCTTCTGCCAAATTTGCAACTACCACCAACAACATCTTCCAGAGCCTGTATCCCCTGCAGGAGGTTCCTGAGGAGTGGCCTCAGATCTCCGGCGACCAGGTGGATGTGGAGATGGCGAATATGCCTGACTTCAAGGGACATACCAACGAGGAGCTGGCCGAGTTCCGGGACAAGTGCCTGGTTGAGCTGCTGAAGATGCACCATAAGATCTAATTCAGCTGATCGTTTCCATTTATCCCGGTGTTCTCACCGGCACCGGGACTTTTAAAAAATACTGTGATAAGGAAGGGATTTCCAATGGCTAAGACCATTATTACCGCCGCCCTGACCGGCGCTATCACCCCTCATGGCTATGATGTGCCTGAGACGCCCGAAGCAATCGCAAAGTGCGCTTATGAGTGCTGGCAGGCTGGCGCTTCCATCGTGCATCTGCACATGCGTGACGATCAGGGCGCTGGCGTTATGGACCCTGTGAAGTTCTATCAGACTATCAGCATCCTGCGCAATGAGTATCCTGACTGCGATGTCATCGTGAACTGTACTTCCTCCGGTGATAACCGCGTTTCCGACGACTCCCCCTATGGCAATGCTGTCCGCGTCCTGCATCACGCAAACGTTCCCGGCATTGAAATGGGCACCTTTGACGCCGGCTCCTTCAACTGGGGTATCCCCGGAGGCGTGTTCCATAATTCTCCCTCCATGCTGACCGACCTGGGCTATCTGTACCAGGAGCGCGGCATTAAGCCCGAGTTTGAGATCTTCGATCTGGGCATGCTGCGGGCTGTTGGTGTGTATTGGAAGAAGGGCATCGTCAAGGCTCCTCTGCACTTCCAGTTCTGTCTGGGTGTTGTGGGCGGCATGGCTGCTACTCCCCACGATCTGCAGCTGCTGATTGACGAGATGATCCTGATGCAGGGCCGCGGCGATCTGCCCAAGGAGTGCACCTGGTCCGCATTCGGCATCGGCAAGGGCCACCTGCCCGTCATGTTTGCTGCTCTGGCAAACGGCGGTTCCATCCGCGTGGGCATGGAGGACAACGTTGTTTATGGACGTACCGCTGACGGCAAGAAGATCATGGCCACCAACCTGATGCTGGTTCAGCGTGCCGCCCGCGCCATCGAAGCCTATGGCAACGAAGTCGCAACTCCCACTGAGGCTCGTGAGATGCTGGGTCTGAAGCCCCTAGATCTGGCCGCTACTCAGGCCGCTCTGGCTCAGGTCACCGTGGAGCAGCTGGAGGCTAAGAAGGCTGAGGCTGCTGAGAAGTATGGCACGACTTACTTCGCTGCAAAGGGCATGGGCTAATCTCTAATCTAACTTGTATTTGTTTGCCGCCGCAGGAAAACCTGCGGCGGCTTTTAATGTGTGCCCATATCATTGAACCGCCAGAGGAACGTTCTCCGGCGGTTTTGCGAATTTCAGAGCGATTCAATTTTTGGGGTAACGTCTCCTCAGCTCGGAGACCACCAGGTTGATCCAGCCCTTAATCTTTTCCACCTCTTCGTCCGTCATTTTAGTGGGATCATAGACGAAGCAGAGCTGGTCATAGGCGGATTCGCTGCTCATGCGTACCAGCAGTCCGTCTTTTTTAAAGGAGCCGTCGATGCCCATGGAGTCCACGCCGTAGGTGGGGGAGTCTGGTTCCAGAACCTCCAGAATGATTTTGTACATGGCGTAAAAATCCTCATCGCCCAAATAGTCCGGAATGGAGACAAGGACGGAGCCATTTTTCAGCTGATATTCTTCCAAACGATTGTCCATAGGGGATCCCTCCAAATTTTATGTCATGATATAACAAAGTATAGCATAGACCAGGGAAAACGGCAACGGAAAAGTGGAGAATGCGAATTCGCATTCTCCGCCGTATATTCCGGATTGGTGCTGGATACGTTTTATACCATCAGGCTGCAAATCAGGTCGGTATAGGCAACGGGATCCTCCAGAGGAAGGTCAGCGATCAGCAGAGCCTGGCAGTAGAGCAACTCCACATACTTCTTAGCCTTCTCGGGATCCTCGGTCACAGCGGTGGTCAGCGTGGCAAAGACAGGGGAGTCCGCATTCAGCTCCAGTACCCGCTCAGCCTTCATGCCCTGTAGGTCAGCGCCATTCTTCTTCATATACTTTTCCATTTCCAGGCTCAGCGGGCCGTCAGCAGTCATGCATACGGGATGGCTCTTCAGAATCTTAGAGACCCGGGCTTCCTTGATGCGGTCCCCCAGCGTATCCTTAATGAAGGCCAGGACGTCCTTAGCAGCTTCGGTCTTTTCCTGGGCGGCCTTCTTTTCGTCCTCAGTCTCAGGGAGGGCGTCGTCATCGTTGATGGATTTGATCTTCTTCTCCTGATAGGTCTGGATCACCTGCATGGAGAATTCATCCACATCCTCCGTCAGGTACAGGATCTCATAGCCCTTGTCCCGGATGCGCTCTGCCTGGGGCAAGGAGGCGATCTTAGACAGGCTTTCGCCTATGGCGTAGTAGATATAGGTCTGATCCTCAGGCATCCGGGAGACGTATTCGGCCAGGGTGGTGGGCTTGTCTCCATTGGAGGATTGGAACATCAGCAGGTCCACCAGCATGTCCTTGTGGGAGCCGTAATCGGAGCAAATGCCGTATTTAATCTGCAGGCCGAAGCTCTTCCAGAACTGCTCGTATTTCTCCCGGTCCTCGCTCTGTAGGCGCATTAGCTCGCCTTTGATCTTTTTCTCCAGATTCTTGGAGATGACTTTCAGCTGACGGGTGTGCTGGAGCATCTCCCGGGAGATGTTCAGGGAGACGTCGGGAGTGTCTACAACGCCCTTGACAAAGCGGAAGTGCTCAGGCAGCAGGTCAGCGCACTTGTCCATAATCAGAACGCTGGAGGAATAGAGCTGCAGGCCCTTCTCATACTCACGGGTGTAGAAATCATAAGGGGTGTGGCTGGGGATGAAGAGCAGAGCTTCATAGGAGACTGTGCCCTCGGCGGAAACCCGCAGGGTGGACAGGGGCTTATCATAGTCGCTGAACTTGTCCTGATAGAAGGAGTCATACTCCTCCTGTGTGACCTCGTCCTTGGGATGCTGCCAGATGGGTTTCATGGAGTTCAGGGTTTCCCACTCGCTGTAATCCTCCCACTCAGGCTTGTAGTCA
Source organism: uncultured Oscillospiraceae bacterium (assembly GCA_964387095.1). Classification (GTDB taxonomy): domain Bacteria; phylum Bacillota; class Clostridia; order Oscillospirales; family Oscillospiraceae; genus JAJQBJ01. The sequence continues at coordinate 640 of CAYLVH010000015.1, read as the reverse complement.
TCCCCGGCGTCCTCGGGCTTGGGCTTCTGACGGGATTTGTTCATCAGCATGGTAATGGGATAGTGAATGTAATCCGAATATTTCTTAACGAGTTGGGAGATGCGGTACTGCTCCAGGAACTCGCTGAACTTCCCCTCGTCGCTGTCGGGCTTAATGTGCATGATGACATCGGTACCCACAGTGTCCTTGGTGGTCTCTGTGATGGTGTATCCGTCTGCGCCAGAGGATTCCCAACGATAAGCCACGTCAGAACCATAGGCTTTGGTGATGACGGTGATCTTGTCAGACACCATGAAGGCGGAATAAAAGCCCACGCCGAATTGGCCGATGATGTCAAGATCCTTGGCATCCACATTCTGCTCGGCGGCCATGTCCTCCTTGAACTGCAGGGAGCCGGACTTTGCGATGGTGCCCAGGTTCTTTTCCAACTCATCCTGGGTCATGCCAATGCCGTTGTCGCTGACAGTCAGGGTGCGGGCAATTTGATCAGTGGTGATGACGATTTTGAAGTCGCTGTGGTTCATGCCAACCTGGTCGTCGGTCAGGGCGCGATAGGCCAGCTTGTCGATGGCGTCACTTGCGTTGGAGATGATCTCCCGCAGGAAGATTTCCTTGTGGGTGTAAATTGAGTTGATCATCA